>JBFWIL010000001.1:0-34019 GCA_050256015.1 Mangrovibacterium sp.
TCCGATCTAAAATAATAGGAAGACTGTTCCGATTGTGAAAGGATTTTTCTTTCTTTGTTTTGTGAAGAATTATTAAAAATTAATCTAAATAGTTTGCTATGTCAATTACAAAAGACAAAATGGTTTCTTTAACCTATGATTTGAGGTTGAACGGAAGTGAAGGGGAGCTGATTGAGCAGGCAACTGAGGAGAAGCCATTGCGTTTTGTATACGGAGCGGGAATGATGCTTCCTTCCTTTGAGGCCAAACTGGAAGGGCTGGTTCAGGGAAATCCGTTTAATATCAGTCTTTCTTCAAAGGAAGCATACGGAGAAGTGAATGAGAATGCGTTTGTGGATCTTCCCAAACATATTTTTCATGTAGACGGTAAATTTGATACCGATCTGATTCGTGAAGGCAATACGGTTCCCATGATGAGTGCCGGAGGACAGCGTTTGAACGGTCTGGTTCTGGAAATTTCCGGTGAATCTGTAAAAATGGATTTTAACCATCCGCTGGCTGGTGAAAACCTGTTTTTTTCAGGAGAAGTGCTGGAAGTCCGTAATGCAACAGACGAGGAGATGACAGCCCTGGCGGGAGACTGCGGTTGCGGAAGCGGAGCTTGTAGCTGCGGGGAGGGCGGCAATAAAGATGACTGCGGTTGTGAAGGGAAAGGCCATGCTCCCGGCGGAAGCTGCGGCTGCGGACATTAATCATTATACGAAAACATGAATACATTTGGTCAGATATTCCGGTTAAGCTCTTTCGGAGAATCGCATGGTCCCGCCATCGGGGGCATTATTGACGGTTGTCCGGCCGGACTGGAGATTTGTGCGGATGAGATTCAGCGGGAATTGGACCGCCGGAAGCCGGGACAATCGAAAATTACCACCCCTCGGCATGAATCGGACCGGGTGGAGCTCCTCTCGGGTATTTTTGAAGGGAAAACCCAGGGAACGCCAATCGGCTTTATTATCCGGAACAAAGACCAGCATTCGGATGATTACGATAATCTGAAAAATGTATTTCGTCCGTCGCATGCCGATTACACTTATATGGAAAAGTACGGCAGCCGCGATCACCGGGGGGGCGGACGTTCCTCCGCGCGCGAAACCGTTGCCCGTGTTGTGGGGGGTGCTGTTGCCAGGAAGTTGTTGCTCAGACAAACCGGAGTCTGCATACAGGCTTTTGTGAAACAGGTGGGAGAGGTGGAACTGAAAAAAAACTATCGGGAACTTGATCTGTCCCTGACCGAGTCGAACATCGTCCGCTGTCCCGATCCGGAAACGGCAGAACGCATGATTGCCCGGATTGAAGAAGCGGGCAGCATCCGTGACACCGTTGGCGGGGTCATTCAATGCATACTGAGCGGAGTTCCCGCCGGACTAGGGGAGCCGGTTTTCAACAAGCTTCATGCCGATCTGGGGCATGCCATGCTGGGGATCAATGCCGTCAAGGGATTTGAGTACGGCTCGGGCTTTGAAGGAGCCAAACTGTCCGGATCGCAACACAACGATATCTTTGTGAAAACGGGAAATGGCATCGGAACCCGAACGAATCGTTCCGGAGGAATTCAGGGAGGAATCAGCAACGGTGAAGACATTTATTTCAATGTGGCTTTTAAACCGGTTGCAACCCTGCAGAAAGAACAGAAAACGGTGGATACCGCATATAAGGAAACCACGATCCATCCCAAAGGACGTCATGACCCCTGTGTGCTGCCGCGCGCCGTACCCATAGTGGAAGCCATGGCCGCACTCGTGTTAGCTGATCATTATTTGTTGAATCAAATTAACCGAATTTAGATGCCACGAAAAAAAAGAGACCGGCGCCTGCTGGCACCTCCCGCCATTAAAGGGTTGTCTGTATCCGGTCCAAAAAACAGGTCGGAGGAGATTCAGTTGTTCTTTGAAGAATACGAATCCATTAAACTGCTGGATTACGATAACCTGACTCAGGAAGAGGCAGCAGTTAGCATGCGTGTCTCCCGGCCTACCCTGACCCGGATATACGAATCAGCCCGGAACAAGGTAGCCCGCTCCATGGTGGAAGGAAAAGACCTGGTCATCCGGGGCGGAAACTTTCGCTTTGATGAGAATTGGTATCACTGCAATTCCTGTCATTCCCGCTTTAACCTGTTTGACCAGTCAAAACAGGAATGTCCGGTTTGCCGGTCCCTGGAAATATATTCCCTGAACGAGTATTTTTCTGCAGAGAATTAATGTGATCCGCTGCAAGCCGGCATGTACTTAAGAGCCGTTTCTTCTCCCTCACTGCGGGCAATGATCACGGCTCCGCAGCTATCACTCCACACATTGACTGCAGTCCGGAACATATCCAGAATGCGGTCGACCGCCATAATAAGTCCGATACCCTCCAGCGGCAGTCCCACGGTAGTCAGGATGACTGTGATCATCACGAGGCTTGCCATGGGTATACCCGCAGCTCCTATGGAAGTCAGCAGGGCTGTGACCACCACAAGAAACTGTTCGCCCGTACTCAGTTCTATTCCGTATACCTGGGCAATAAACATTACCACCATACATTCGTACAATGCGGTGCCGTCCATATTGATCGTTGCACCCAGCGGGAGGGTGAAACTGGACACCTGGTTGGACACCCCGCTTTTGTTTTCCACTGCATCCATGGTCAGTGGCAGAGTGGCACTGGAAGAAGCCGTGGAAAAAGCGGTGAGCAGAGGACTGATCATATTCTTCAGATGAAGAAAGGGCCGGGCTTTGCCAATCCAGCGGACAAGCAGGGGCAGTGTGACAAAAGCATGAACAGCCAGTCCGGCGGCTACGGTAAACGTATATACAAGCAGACTCCCGGCCAGTTTATCCATACTTTCGGCATGCCGGGAAATTTCCCGGGCCACTAACCCGAAAATCCCCAGCGGCGTAAAGCGTATAATGAAGAGCGTAATTTTCATCATCACGGCAAAAAAACCGTCAAAGAAGGTCGTCAGGTTTTTTCGATATGGTTCTGCAAGCTGATGTATAAAAAAACCAAAGAGCAGGGCAAATACGATAACTCCGAGAACATTTCCCGAAGCCATGGCCCCCGCCACATTTTCCGGGATCATGTTTATAAACATGTCGGGAACCGATTGAACCGGCTGGTTGATACCGCTTGCGTCTTGCGCAACACCAAGTTTCACTCCTTCTCCGGGGTGGACCAAATTCACCAGGCTCAGTCCGGTAATAATAGCCAGCAAAGAACTGAGCAGATAGTAGGAGATGGTTTTTAGTCCCATACGTCCCAGATTTTTCCCTCCGCCCAAACCGGAAATACCACTGATAATAGAACTGAAAACCAGTGGAATAATGACCATTTTCAGTGCCCGTAAAAACAGTTCTCCGATCCAGCCTACCCGGTTTCCTGTTTCTGGCAAAAAATATCCCAGAAATACGGCAAGCAGCAGGGCAATCAAAATTTGCCAGTGCAGTTTTAGCTTCAGTATTCGCATAAAAACAGTTTTGCTTTTGACAAAGCTACTTTTTTCGAATATGTTATCCAACATAAGCCGGCATATTCTAATTCTTCTTATATTAGCAGCACAGTACAGCACAATAAAGTATGCACTATAAACAAACTGATTTATGAGTAACCGTTTAATCGGACAACTTCCGAAAGTCGGAATTCGTCCTGTTATTGATGGCCGGGAACGGGGAGTACGCGAGTCCATTGAAGAGCAGACCATGAACCTGGCCAGGGCTGCGGCCCGGCTGATTGAAGGAAACCTGCGTTTTCCCTCCGGAGAACAGGTGAAATGTGTGATTGCCGAAACGACCATCGGCGGGGTGGCCGATGCGGCCCGTTGTGCAGACCTGTTTAAGCGTGAGGGGGTGGGGGTTTCCCTGACTGTTACAGCCAGCTGGTGTTACGGTTCGGAGGTCATGGACAGCGACCCGCTGATCCCGAAAGCCGTATGGGGTTTTAACGGAACGGAACGCCCCGGAGCGGTATACCTGGCCGCCGCCCTGGCCGGTTATGCGCAAAAAGGACTTCCGGCATTCGGCATTTACGGACGCCATGTACAGGACCGGGACGACAACAGCATTCCGGAAGATGTACGGGAAAAGATTCTTCGCTTTGTCCGGGCAGCTCTGGCTGTAGCCGCCATGAAAGATAAATCGTATTTGTCTATTGGTTATGCCTCCATGGGCATTGCCGGATCGACGGTAAATCCGGATTTTTTCCAGGAATACCTGGGCATGCGCAACGAATTTGTGGAATCCATCGAACTGAAACGGCGCATGGACCAGGACATTTATGATCACGGGGAGTATGAGAAGGCCCTGAGATGGGTTAAGGCCAACTGCAAAGAAGGAACAGACCTTAATGCTTCCGGCCAGCAGGCTGACCGCCGACACAAGGACTGGGAATGGGAAACCGTGGTTAAGATGACCCTCATCTGTCGTGACCTGATGATCGGTAACCCCAAACTGGCCGAAATGGGCTTCGGGGAAGAGGCCCGCGGCCGTAATGCCATTGCGGGAGGCTTCCAGGGACAGCGGCAGTGGACCGATTATTATCCGAATGGTGATTTTACCGAAACCATTTTAAATACTTCATTCGACTGGAACGGCATCCGGGAAGCTTTTGTGTTTGCCACGGAGAACGACAGCCTGAACGGTGTGGCCATGCTGTTCGGCCATCTGCTTTCCAATACCGCCCAGATTTTCTCCGACGTACGTACCTTTTGGAGTCCGGAGGCCGTTAAACGGGTTACCGGCAAGGAACTTACCGGCCTGGCCGGTAACGGGATTATCCACCTGCTCAACTCCGGAGCCACCACCCTCGATGCAACCGGACAGCAGCGCGATGCGGCAGGTAATCCGGTGATGAAGCCCTATTGGGAAGTGAACGAGACAGATATGAATAACTGCCTGGAAAACACCAGTTGGAGTCCGGCCAACCTCGGATATTTCCGGGGCGGCGGTTATTCGTCCGCCTTTAAAACCACCGGGCAGATGCCGGTTACCATGTCTCGCATCAACCTGATTAAAGGATTGGGACCTGTTTTGCAGCTGGCCGAAGGCTGGACCGTGGATATTCCGGAATGTATTCACAAGGTACTGAATGAAAGGACTGACCCAAGCTGGCCGACTACCTGGTTTGTGCCCCGAACAAACGGACAGGGGCCATTCACCGATGTATATTCCGTTATGGCCAATTGGGGTGCCAACCACGGGGCGATATCTTACGGACACATAGGAGCCGATATGATTACCCTGGCTTCCATGTTGCGGATTCCCGTGTGTATGCACAATGTGCAGGAAAATGACATTTTCCGTCCCAGCGCCTGGAATGCTTTCGGTTCTGAGCCTGAAACAGCCGACTACCGGGCCTGCACCACATACGGGCCGCTGTACAGATAAATGATAACAGTTCCATATTATTTATCAAACAATTTATGAAAGCTAAAGAAAAAGTTATTCCCGGGAAATTCCTTCTTCCTTTTGTTCTGATTACCAGTTGTTTTGCCCTATGGGGCTTTGCCAATGACATCACCAACCCGATGGTGGAAGCTTTTTCCCGTATTTTCAATATGGGTGTGGGCGGAGGCACCTGGGTACAGGTTGTTTTTTACGGAGGCTACGGTGTCATGGCTTTTCCGGCTGCATTTTTCATAAAACGCTACACGTATAAGGCCGGTATCCTGATGGGACTGGGTTTATATGCCACCGGGGCGCTGCTGTTTATCCCGGCCAGCTATATCGGGCTTTATTACCCTTTTCTTATTGCTTATTTTGTTATGACCTGCGGGCTGTCTTTTCTGGAAACCAGTGCCAATCCTTTCATCCTGTTTATGGGTCCCGACGCTACGGCTACCCGGAGGCTGAATCTGGCCCAGGCTTTTAATCCAATGGGATCGATTACCGGTATGTTTGTAGCCAAAACCTTAATTCAGGCCCGGCTTGATCCGCGAAGTGCCGGGGAAAGGGCCATGCTGGATCCGGAAACTTTCGAAGCGGTTAAAATGCAGGACCTGCATATTCTCAGCTCGCCTTACATTGCCATCGGCGGGGTAATAGTAGCCATGTTCCTGCTGATCCTCTTTACCCGTATGCCCAGAAACGAAGATTCCTCGGCCAGACTGGATATATGCAACACCTTTAAAAGGTTGCTTCATGTTCGTCGTTATACCGAAGGGGTCATTGCCCAGTTTTTTTATGTCGGTGCACAGATCATGTGCTGGACTTTTATTGTGCAGTACGGTCAGCGCATCTTTATGGAACAGTACGGTATGACAGCCGGGGATGCCGCCCAGAAGGCCCAGTTCCACAACATTATTGCCATGGGAATTTTTCTGGTTTCCCGTTTTGTCTGCACCTTCCTGCTAAAATACATTCCGGCAGGCAAACTGCTCATGAGTCTGGCTATGGGCGGAGGACTGCTTTCTCTGGGTACCATCCTGCTGACCGATATCAACGGGCTCTACTGCCTGGTGGGAATATCCGCATGCATGTCGCTGATGTTTCCCACCATTTACGGAATTGCCCTGCGGGGAATGGGAGAGGATGCCAAGTTCGGGGCGGCCGGGCTTATTATGTCGATTGTAGGGGGAACCCTGTTGCCCAAACTTCAGGCATGGTTTATTGACATGGACAGCCTGCTGGGGCTGCCTGCCGTAAACTTTTCCTTTATTATGCCGCTGATCTGTTTCCTGGTTATCGGATTTTATGGGTACCGTACCTATCGCGTCCATATGGGAGACTAACCTTCGGATGTGAATCTGTAATCGCATAATTATGAAGTTTAATTTTCAACTGGATCCTGCTTCTCCCCAGACCAAGCTGCAGCAGTTGGTTCATGCCATCAATGAGGCCATCAGTAACGGATTGCTGGAGGAGGGGGATTTTCTTCCTTCCGTAAACCGGCTGAGCAGGCAAAGCGGATTGTCGAGAGATACCGTTTTTAAGGCTTATTCCCTGCTTAAACAGCGAAGCATCATTGCCTCCACTCCAACGAAAGGTTATTTCGTGAGTTCCCTGTCTTTCCGGGTTATGTTGTTGATGGATGATTTCAGCGCTTTCAAGGAACAGCTGTATACCAGTTTCCGGAACAATTTACCAGACAATTATTCTGTGGATTTGCTTTTTCATCATTATAATCCTGATGTGTTTGAGCAGCTGATTCTAAACAGTCTGGGGCGTTACAGCATGTATGTGGTGATGAATCCTGATAACCGAAAGGTTGAATCTGTTCTCAGGAAAATCGATCCGAACAAGTTACTGATTCTCGACATGGGCACCCCCGACAATACAGAATTGTCTTACATCACCCAGGATTTTACCATCGGTGTGGTTGACTGTCTGAGGGAAGGACTTTCGCTGATCAGGAAATACAGGGAGCTCCATCTGGTATTTCCCGACAAACTGTCGCATCCCCGTGAGTTTATCCAGTCTTTTTCCTATTTCTGCAGTTCCGCCCGTCTGCATCATTCTCTGATACGTAATATAAAATGCCACGAGGTGGAAGCCGGACAGGCCTTTCTGGTTATCCGTGATGATGATCTGGTGCATATTATTCGGCAATGCCGGGCAAAAGGCTTTGAGCCTGGTAGGGAAGTGGGACTGATATCTTACAACGACACCCCGATGAAAGAAATTGTGTGGAACGGCATTACCACTATCTCGGTCGATTTTGAGGAAATGGGATCACGGGCAGCCCGTTTTGTGGAAACCAAAGAGAAAGTGTTTTCCACCCTGGCTCCCCGGCTGTTTATAAGGGGATCCCTGTAAACCTATTGATTTTCCAGACGGAGAAATTGATTCAGGACGGATTTCCTTTTATCCAGAATATAAAGATACCGTTCCGTCTGCCCCATATAACGGGTGGAATAAGCCTTGTTGGCCCAGTCAATGGCTTGGTCAATAAGGCCGAGCATCTCACAGGCCAGAGCCATGTTGTACTGGGCTTTGCTTCGTTCCGAGCGCTTTCTTGAACTGGTATAGGGCAGCCAGTAAGTGTAGGCCGATTGCCAATCGCCTTCTGTTGTCCAGATCAGTACCTTTTCCGCCTCTTCCGTGTTAAGTACAAAGTATCCTCTTTTTTCTCTGATCCATGCGGGCGAAAGCCGGTTGTCAAGTTCCAGGGCCACCTGTATGCCGGTCTGAATAAGACACTCCTTAACCGAAGGAAGCCTGGAGAACAATCCCCGGGTGGTCAGGTCGGCATCAGACCAGGATATGGTATCGGTCACCACCAGCTGACGGAGCACTTGTACGCTGTCCGGGACATAAATTTTCACCACGGCATCATAACGGGAATCGACAGAGGCAGTTACGTATCCTTCGTAACCGGGAATAGGCGGATGGGTGGTGTAACGGGTAATCAGCTTGTTATAATAACGTTCCAGAACCAGCAGCGCATCGGTCTGAAACAGTTCACAAACAGCGCGTACTTCATTTTGACCGAGTTCCTCGGGAATCCGGTAAAAATCCAGCTTGCGACCGAAATTGCGGTCCCTGGGAATAACCACATCATAACGCCCGGACTCAAACAACAAATCTCCAAGCACTTGCAGCGTGGTATCGGCAGCCAGACTGTCAAGCATCACCGCCTCCAGGTTGAAATTGCGTGAAAAGCAATATTCCTGCAAACTGTCGGGATGATAATTCTGAAATTCATCTGTGATGCTGCGGTTCATCAGGGTGATACTGCGGATTTTTTCCGGAAGCAGATCCTGCGAAGGCCGCGATGTTTCTATCGTTATTGTCCGGTAACTTCCTGCACAGGAAGCCAGCAACAACAGGAACAACGATCCCTGTCCCAGCCGTATGAAGGTTCGCACGTATTGCATCGGAATCATTCTTGTCACATTCATGATCTCTGGCTTTCTTCATTTGCAAACGGGGAATAAAAGTACCACAAAAACCGGAAAAAATTAAATCGCTTTGCTTATATTTCAGCTTTTATAGCAAGTTTGAGTTTATGCGTTCCCTGTTGCTTTTGGTTTTTTTTCTGTTGCTGCAAAATCTTCCTGTTTCCGCGCAGTATTTTACTACCGGAGAAGATCCCGCCCGTATTCGCTGGAATCAGCTGGAAACAAGCAATTTTCAGCTTATTTTTCCCCGGGGGTATGAACACCGGGCCGTTATGCTGGCAGGCAAACTGGAGCAGGTATACGCCTGCGCCCGGCACAGTTTGTCATATTCTCCCAAAAAGATTCCGATTATCCTGCATACCCATACGGCTGCCTCGAACGGACTGGTAGCCTGGGCTCCGAGACGGGCAGAATTTTATACCACACCCCATCAGCAGATCTATGCGCAGGACTGGTTGGAACAGCTGGTTGTTCATGAGTTCAGGCATGTTGTTCAGCTTTCCGCTGTAGAAACGGAACTTCCGGCTGTCTTCAGGTGGCTGCTGGGAGAGCAGGCTGCGGCTCTGGTCGTGGGTGCATACCTTCCCTTTTGGCTTCTGGAAGGGGATGCGGTAATGACAGAAACAGTTTTGGGCCGGGCCGGAAGAGGACGCCAGCCTTCTTTTTTAATGGAGCACAAAGCCCAGTTGCTGGAGAAGGGAATTTATTCGTACGATAAAGCTTCTTTGGGATCCTACCGGAACTATGTTCCCAACATATACCGTTTCGGATACCTGTTTGCCGGAGAGCTTCGCAGACAGTACGGACCGAAAATCTGGTCGGATGTGTTTAAAGAAACAGGCAGCCGGCCTCTTTCGCTCAATCCGCTGAACCGCATACTACGGCGATACACCGGTTATAACAAGAAACAGCTTTATGAACAAATTTTTCGTCAATATGCACGGGAATGGCAGGCGGATTTTGATACGCTGCAATTAAGTCAGCATCATCCTGCCGGTCCGTCCCGGTCGGGTTATACAAATTACCGCTGCATCACGGCCCTGAACGATTCCTGTTTTGTTGCCCTTAAGGAAAGTCGCATGGATATTGACCGGATTGTTATGATACAGCAAGGAAAAGAGCGGATTATCCATACCCCCGGACAGCTTGCAGCAGAGTCTCTTTCTGTTACGGACAGCCTGGTTATCTGGTCCGAGTTACGGTCCGATATCCGCTGGGCTCATGCCAGACGTACGGTAATTGTGCTGCTGGATTTGCAAAACGGAGCTGTCCGTGAGCTATACCCGGAGAATCTGCTGTTCAGTCCGGTTATTGCACCCGGTCATAAGATTTTTGCTGCGGTGGAAAAAGATACGCTGGACCATTACCGGCTTGGTTTGTATGATCTGCGATCAGGCGTCTGCAAAGCCCGCTATGCCAGTCCGGAAAAAGATTATTTTCTGACCCCCGACTGGGATGACGATTCCCGGATGCTTTGTTTCGTAGGTCTGTGCAAAACAGGTAAATACCTGGGGTTGCTGGATACGGAAACAGGGGTATTCAGCAAACGCTGCCAACCTGGCTACCACGATATCCGGAATCCGGAATTTGTATCCGGAAAGATTTTTTATACTTCGGCATATACCGGAACAGACAACATCTATTGTTTTCAGCCGGGAGACAGTCTGCCTGTTCAGCTCAGTTCGGTACGCTACGGGGCCGATTACCCTTCCATAAAAGGGAAGAAGCTTTTTTTCAGTGATTATTCGTCGGATGGATATGGCGTTTCCGTTCTGGAGCTGCCGGATATTCTGCCTGTTCCCAAAGCGCAGCCTGAACCTGCACGGTACGGGTTGGCCGAAGCCCTCGCTGCCCAGGAAAAAGAGAAAACCGATTTTAGTGAATGTTCCGACTCCTGCCGGACGATAAAACCTTACGGTAAGCTGTCTCATTTGTTTCAGCTGCACAGTTGGGCCCCTCTGTATCTGGATGCAAACGACTATGAATTGCGGCCGGGTTTTTCTCTGCTCTCACAAAACACGCTTGGTACAGCCCTGGCTGTTGCCGGTTACCGTTATGATCCTTCCGAAAACAGCGGAAAGATTGAAGGGGAGTTGGAATACAGCGGTCTTTTCCCGGTTATCCGGGGTAAACTGAGTTACGGAAACCGGAAATCGGTTTATCGGCAGATCAGGAAAACAACGGATGAAAAGGGAACGGTGATATGTACGGATACCCTGTTACAGCGTTTTGGATGGAAGGAATTTGAATGGGAAATGAATGTCCGTGTTCCTTTGAATTTCAGCAGGGGAAAATACAACAGGCTTTTGCAACCTGAAGTGGAATATGCCTACGAACGAATTAGCCATGAACGGAGTACGCCCGGGCAATTTGTAAAAGGGGCTTACCATGCACTGAGTTACAGGCTTTACCTGCAGAATAAAATCCGGATGGCCGAGCTGGATCTGATTCCGGCATGGGGACAAAGTCTGGAACTGCAGTTCCGTCACAGTCCGGCCGGTGCTGTGACGGTCGGAAGTCTGAAGTCTGCGGAAACCGGTCTCTGTTTTCCCGGTCTGATAAAAAATCACGGGATCCGTCTTTACGGAGGCTGGCAGAAAAAGGAAAACACGTCCGGTTTGAATTTTCAGGATGCCGTTCGTTTTCCCCGGGGATACAGCCGCATGCAAAACAATAAATTGATCTCGGCCGGAGCCGATTATCTGTTTCCGCTCTGTTATCCTGATCTGAGTCTGGGATCCCTGTTTTTTCTGAAACGGCTGCGAGTAGCTTTGTTTTATGATTATGCCCGGGTAAAATCAGCTCTTTATGATGAAGAAGGCGTATGCATCGGGAATATGACAAGCCGTCTGAATTCCCTGGGAGCTGAACTGAGGGCAGACGGACACCTGCTTAGGCTTGTGGCTCCCGTATCGGCAGGTTTACGCGGAATCTACCGTCCCTATTTCGGGGACTTTCGTTTTGAGTTGATGGTTTCAGCGAGTTTTGGTGTTTTCTGACGCATGCAGATCGAACACGGTAATTTCCGGAGCCATATCGATACGTGCCGGGAGTCCGACACAACCAAAGCCCCGGTTCACATAAAGGAATTGTCCGTTTTTTTTGTACAGTCCCCCCCATTCCGGGCTCTTCAATCTGATCGGACTAAAACTCAGTCCGGCCAGGCGCACGGCAAACTGTCCACCGTGAGTATGCCCTGAAAGTGTCAGCTGAATGGTTGTTTGCCCTATAACCTGTGCGTTCCAGTGTGCCGGATCATGAGTCATCAGGATTTGGAAAGCATGCTCCGGCACATTCGAAAGGGCCTTATCCAGACGGGCATACTGGGGGAAAGGAGGGTGTCCCCAGTTTTCCACGCCGGTCAGATAGATTGCTGTATCGCACATACTGATACGGGTAGTCTGGTTCAGCAGGAGTGTAAAACCGCTATCCCTGATTTTTTTCTTAATCAGCTCCCTGTTATTTTGTTTTTGAACTGCTGTTGGCCAGTCCGAATAATCACCGTAATCATGATTTCCAAGGATAGCGTATTTGCCGGAAGATGCAGATAAAGCAAGCAGTTCTTCTTCAAATCCTACGGCCTCCCTGGAAAAATTATTGACCAGATCACCGGTAAAAAGAATCAAGTCGGCATTTACCCGGTTAATTTGCCTGACCATGCGCCTAAGAAGCCGGTCATTTTGAAAACTGCCCAACTGAAGATCGGAAAGCTGAACGAATTTTAATCCCTCAAGCTGTGAGGGCAGGCCGGAAACATTCAGGGATATTTCCCTGATTTGAATCCTGTTTTTTCCGATAACATAACCGGCTCCCAGACATAGAATCACGCCAAAGGACAGTATCAATCCGCCCAGCACAATTCTGTGGGCCAGAGTCTTATCCCTTTTTAGACGAAAAGGGGAAGCCAGGAGAACAAAAACCGATAATACAAGTTTGGGAACCAAATTCAGGGTACTGATAAAAATGACAAAATAAAAGAAGCCGTAATCACCGGTCTCCCGTATGGTATCGGGATTTCCAAAGGCATACAGAAAGAACCCGAGAAAGAACAGGCTAAAGAGCAGATAAAGTCCGCTGATCCTTTTTTTCCACAGACGATCATACAAAAGTTGGGTAATTCCCAGGTACCCCAATACTTCAACAAGCAGTGTAAAAAGAAATACCAATACAAAACCGGAAGAAATTCCACGCATGATTCAGATAAATTAACCCGCTGTGAAGATAAGCACTAAAAACGAATCCGGAAAACAGGGGAAGTCAGTCTGGAGCCGGATGGGATAGTTTTAAATTCACTTTTGTTATTTCGTGGCAAAATATGGCTTTTACTTTTGTAAATCAAGGAAAAATAAAACCAGACCTCCCGTTTCTGCATGTAATTAATTTTTGTAAACTTGTAAAAACAAATTAAGGGACTGAGGTAGTATCTAGTTAAAGCACTGTTTATTAATTATTTATTAGACTTTATCTGTACTATTGGTTCAATATCTTTTTTATGTATTCCCGAAAAGAAGGAAAAACGAAACGAAATATTTAACTTATTAACTTGTTAATCAGTATTTTATTTAACTTATTTAAAGTAGTAGTACAGCTGTTTAGCTGTTGTGTTTTTAGGTAAACCTCCATGGCGAGTTATTTTTGTGAATTTATGTATTTACATATGTACTTTGCCGGACTTGCTTATTTTTGTATCTTTGTTTTGTATCGGATTAACATTAATAAACTATCATTCCGCTCCGGAAAATTAAGGAACAAGCCATATGAACAACCGGATCAAGCGTTTTATGGAGTATTGCGGACTAAGTCCTTCCGAAATGGCAGACGCCATCTCTGTTCAGCGTTCCAACATGACTCATGTGCTGCACGGCAGAAACAAACCCGGATTTCAGTTTATAACCAAAATGCTGGAAACATTTCCCGAGTTGAATGCCAAATGGCTGCTGACCGGAGAAGGAGAGATGCTGGTAGCCGCTATTCCCAAGGCAACAAGGCAGAGCAGCATGTTTGAGCAAATCCGGGAGAAGACACCTGCTTCCGAAGTGAAAAACCTGACGGAAAAAGCAAAAAAACCTGTGCAAACCGGAGATCGTCCGGGGTATTCGCCAGCCGGACAGCATGCGGATCCGAAGACGGACCAGACTGATACGGTTCAAAAAGACCGGGAGAGGGGACTGATGATACCGGTTGAATACAGTAAAAAGGTGAAATCCATTGTCGTGTTTTATACAGATCAAACTTTCATTCAATATCTTCCTTCCGAATAATATTTCTCCTATCTTTGCAAAAAATCGGGGCTGTTTGGGAAATTTACATAGAAGAATGAAAAAGACTGTAAAGGAACTTTTGCTTATTGAGAACACCCAGTTAAACAAGGACAATTTCCGGCTGGTGCTGCAGTCAGATGAAGTACTGCCGCCCATGGATCCTGGACAATTTATAAACCTGGAGATCAGAAAATCTAATGAGATCTTTTTGCGAAGACCGTTTTCCGTTCTGGATTCGGATCCGGAACGCAGGACGTTTTCCATTCTGGTAAAAATCCTGGGCCGGGGATCTAAGGCATTGACCACCTGTAGTCCCGGAGAATTTATCAGTACCGTATTTCCGCTGGGCCGGAGCTTTACTCCTCCGCGATCCGGAGAACGGATTTTGCTTGTCGGCGGGGGCAGCGGAGTGGCTCCCATGTTGTTCCTGGCCAGGAGGAGCAGGTTGTCCCGGGAGCAGGTTAACGTATTGCTTGGGGCCAGGAGCAGGGAAGATCATATTGATACCCGGCAATATGAATCCTGCGGAATGCTTTACCGAACCACGGAAGACGGTAGTTTGGGAGAAAAGGGTTATGTAACGGATCATTTTATTTACAAAAACGGTCTGGGAGCCTTTGACCGGGTTTATGCCTGTGGTCCGAATCCGATGATGAAAGCCGTTGCACGGGATGCCCGGGCTGCAGGGGTGTTTTGTGAAGTTTCTTTGGAAAATATGATGGCTTGTGGCTTTGGTGTATGCCTGTGTTGTGTGGAAAAGACCACAAGCGGAAACCGGTGTGTGTGCACAGAAGGTCCCGTATTTAATGTGAATGAATTGACATGGCAGATTTAAGCGTTAACATAAGTAAATTATTTCTGAAAAATCCGGTCATGACTGCTTCCGGCACCTGCGGATTTGGGAGCGAAATTACTGATTTCGTGGATTTGGAAAGTTTGGGAGGAGTGGTAATGAAAGGAACTACGCTGCATCCCAGGGAAGGAAATGATTATCCCCGGATGGCGGAAACTGCTTCCGGGATGTTGAATGCCGTAGGACTCCAAAACAAAGGCGTGGATTATTTTATCCGGAATATTTACCCGGACATACGCGATATTCGGACCAACTTTATTGTGAATGTAAACGGATCCTCGTCCGAGGAATACGTAAAGCTTACGGAACGGATCAGCGAACTGGAAAAAATTCCGGCTATCGAGTTGAATATTAGTTGTCCTAATGTAAAAGAAGGCGGAATGGCTTTCGGCATCGATGGTGTTTCCGCATCCCGGGTGGTAAAGGCTGTACGCAGGGTCTGGCCCCGGACCCTGATCGTCAAATTATCGCCCAATGTTACAGATATTGCAGAGATTGCCCTGGCTGTGGAAGCAGAAGGAGCCGACAGTATTTCCCTGGTCAATACGTTTCTGGGTATGGCCATTGATGCCGGGACCCGGCGTCCCTTGCTGTCGACTGTTACCGGAGGCCTGTCGGGACCGGCCATCAAGCCTATTGCCCTGCGTATGGTCTGGCAGGTAGCCCGGGCTGTACATATTCCGGTGATCGGGATGGGCGGAATTATGCATGCCGTGGATGCTGTTGAATTTCTGCTTGCCGGAGCAACTGCCATTCAGATTGGAACAGGGCTTTTTATTGATCCGATGTTACCTGGCAAAGTTGTGCAGGGAATTGACGATTATCTGGAAGCCCATCGGTTTGAAAGCGTAAAGGATATAGTAGGTAATTTACAAATGTAATCTATAATTTAGATTTGTAATATGCAATTTCGTCGGGTTTTCTTTTTGCTTCTGGTCCTTGTATTTTCGTTTGGATCCTCCGGTTACCAGACCGAACGGGAAACTCCGCCGTATTACCGTTTGGAACTTAGCGGATTGAATAAAAGGATTACCAATGAAGCCGGCAGTTTTCCGGAATACTTAACGGTAAGCAGACTGATTGAGCGTTTTATGGCAAGATGGGAACTTAAAGGGGTTTCTTTGGCTGTTGTCCGCGATGACCGGCTTGTTTTTGCCCAGGGGTTCGGCATTGCCAACGATCAGATGCAAGCGGTTGAACCCGGTCATCTCTTCCGCCTGGCCAGCGTATCCAAGCTGATCACAGCCATCGGAATTATGAAGCTGGTTGAAGCGGGACGCCTTTCACTTGACGACAGGGTATTCGGTCCTGCCGGGATCCTGAAACATCCGGCTCTGGAGCATGTTACCGATAAAAAGTTATACAATATTACCGTTCGCGATTTGCTGGTTCATGCAGGAGGTTGGACCCAACGATATGGCGATCCTGCATTTTTACCCACAGTCATTGCCAAACGGGTTGGCGACAAGCCTCCGGTCGGCATGGAAAGTTATTATAAGTTCATTGCTTCCAGCCGGCTTCATTTCGCCCCGGGAACCATGGTGTCATATTCCAATATGGGTTATATGTTCCTGGGTGAAGTTATACGGGAAGTCAGCGGAGAACCCTATGAGTCGTACATTCGTAAGAGCATACTTATTCCCAACGGAATAAGCGACATGCATATAGGGAGCAGTTACCGCGATTCCTGTTTTTCCAATGAAGTCCAGTATTTCGAGCAGCCCGGCAGTCCGCTTATTCCCGAATGCAACGGATCTGGCCGGCTGGTGAAAAAGTCGGACGGAGGAAATTCCGTTGAATTGCTGGGAGCTGCCGGAGGATGGGTTGCATCTTCTGTTGAACTGGCCCGGTTGCTGACCCTGATTGACGGAAAACGGGAAGTGCACGATATCCTGTCCAGACGCTCCATTCTGGAAATGACAGAAGATACATACGGGAAAGGCCCGCTTGGCTGGATGTCGGTTACCGGAAAGGGAGACTGGATCCGAACAGGCAATATGCCGGGCACTTCGGCCATGGTAAGACGGCAGGCTAACGGCATCAGCTGGGTGTTTTTAACCAACTCAAGCTGCTGGAAAGGTCCCAAGCTTTCCGGAAATATTGAGAGGCTGATGGACCGGATCATCAGGCGCATTGATCTATGGCCCGAACGGGATCTTTTTCAGTATTATCCGATAAGTACCCTGGGAATAGCCGGAAAATAATCCGCTTTAAGCTTTTTTAACTGTTTTTTCCAGGCATTTAGCCGTTAGGATGTCTATCTTTAAGGGGTTTCAAGGATTGCTAAATGGTACGGTTTATGAAGTTAACGGTTGGAATTATTACATTTTTGCTGTGTTCGTTTGTTCTGCGAGCTCAGGATTCATACGTATTTGAAAGTGCTTCCATAGAATTGCCGGAAATTAATCAGTATCAGAAAGAGGTTTACCTAAGTCAGGAATTGTGTTTGAAATTGGCCCAGTTCAATGAACTGTACACCCAAAAAATTGACCGGACACGACAAAACACAATGCCCGCCACGGAAATCCTTAAACCCGACCTGTATTATGCCATTTGCAGGCTGAAAGATTACTACTGCAAATGTCTGAAAAAGGGTATCCTGGAACAACAGGAGGCGGAAAAACGTTTGCAGTCTGTGCTTGAAAAAAGCATGCAGCTCATTTCACAGGACACCCGTCTGCTGGAAGCCGAACTCAGGCTTTCCAGTAAACCCAAAGATATTGCCGGAATTTTCGAGAAGATTATCATTAAATAGTCTTTCTTTTTTCCTTTCCCTGACGTGTTTTAACAATTTTCAATGCTTGGTATTTTTCTTGTTCGAAGTATGAACATTTTGTTACCAGGCTTGTTGATAGTCTTGAATTTCCGGAGTTTACTCCGGAATCCCGGAAGTCATGAAATCATTATAAAAGAGGCAAAACATGTCAGTATTTAATGTACAGATGCCAAAGCTTGGCGAAAGTGTTCAGGAAGCCACGATTACGAAATGGTTTGTCAGGGAAGGCGATAAAATAAAAGAGGATGAGGCCATCTTTGAGGTGGCTACGGATAAGGTAGATTCAGAAATTCCTTCACCGGTCGACGGAGTGATTACCAAGATACTGTTTCAGGAGAATGATCTTGTTCCCGTCGGCAAGGTTGTTGCCATTATCCGGACCGAAGGCGATGAAGAAGAGAATGAAAATAAAGCCGAGACTTCCAGGCCCGAAGCAGCCGGGGCTTCGGAAGGTGATAAAAAGGAAACCGCTCCCCGTAGATTTTATTCTCCCCTGGTTATGAACATTGCGCGACAGGAGAACTTCAGTCCTGAAGAATTGGAACACATTGAAGGCTCCGGAGAAAACGGCCGCGTGCAGAAGAAAGACATCCTGCAGTATATTGAAACCAAAAAACAGGGAAAAACAACCGCTGTTGCAGCAGATACGGAGCCTGACAATCAGAAAGAAAAAATGCCGGCTTTGGGTTCAGTCCTGCCGAAGATAAGTAAATCTATAGGTTTGTCCGGACAAATCGTGGAAATGGATCGTATTCGTAAGATCATTGCTGAACGGATGGTTGAATCGAAACGTATCTCTGCCCATGTCACTTCTGTGGTGGAAGCCGATGTAACCAGGCTTGTACTTTGGCGGACCAAAGTTAAGGAAGAATTTCTGAATAAATACGGGGAAAAAATCACTTATATGCCGGTCTTTACCGAAGTTGCAGCACGGGCCCTGACCGAATTTCCCATGGTCAACGCTTCGGTTGAAGGAGACAAGATCGTTTTGCACAAGCATGCTAATATCGGCATTGCCGTGGCCAAACCCGACGGAAACCTGGTGGTACCGGTCATCAGCAAAGCCGAAGAGAAAAACCTGCTCGGACTGACCAAAACACTGAACCACCTGGCTGACGGAGCCAGGAATAACAAACTCGAAGCAGATGATTTCTCGGGAGGTACTTTCAGCATCACTAATTTCGGTTCGTTCCGGAATATCATAGGAACACCCATTATTAATCAGCCCCAAGTGGCCATACTGGCTACGGGGAGTATTGAAAAAAAGCCTGCTGTAATGGAAACGCCTACGGGCGATGCTATTGTGGTCCGGCACAAGATGTTCCTTTCGTTGACCTATGACCACCGCATCATTGACGGAGCACTGGGCGGAGCTTTCCTGAGGAGGATAGCCGATCTTCTGGAAGAATTTGACATTAACCGGGCCATTTAAGTTTGGACCGAAATAGCAAGCAACACATATGAGTAGCATTACATTTCCCGAATTATATTCGATTAAAACCAGTCCGAAAGAAACGCTGAAAACATGGTTTGGATTGCTTACTGTTGGCCGGGCCATTGACAATAAAGCTCCCAATTACCTGAAACAGGCCATTGGCTGGTCATACCATGCTCCATATGCCGGGCACGACGGCATCCAGCTGGCAATTGGTCAGATTTTTGAAAAAAAGACAGACCATTTGTTTCTGTATTACCGGGATATGCTTTCCGCCCTTTCAGCCGGAATGACGGCCGAAGAGATTATTCTTAACGGCATTTCGAAGGCCACTGATCCTTCCAGCGGCGGACGGCACATGTCCAACCATTTCGCCAAGGTGGAATGGAACATCCACAGCGTTTCCTCGCTTACAGGAAACCACAGCCTGCATGCCGTAGGGGTGGCCCGGGCCATCAAATATTACGGAGCCAAAGCCGTGGCCATTTCTTCTCAGGGAGAATCTTCTGTATCTGAAGGTTTTGTTTATGAAGCCATTAACGGAGCCAGCAGGGAAAAGCTTCCTGTAATTTTTGTGATTCAGGATAATGGATACGGCATTTCCGTGCCAAAGAAAGACCAGACTGCCAATCGCAAGGTAGCCAACAATTTTTCCGGCTTTAAAAACCTGCGCATAATACATTGCAATGGTAAGGATATTTTTGATTCCATGAATGCCATGGCCGAAGCCAAGCGTCATGTGCTGGAGGTGGGTGAACCGGTCATTGTACAGGCCAACTGCGTACGTATTCACTCGCATTCCAATTCCGACCGGCATGAGCTTTACCGGCATGATGAAGAGCGGAATTATGTAGCCGAATACGACCCCGTGGCTAAATACGAACGTATGCTTAAACGTTACAAACGGCTCACGGACAATGAGATACTGGCCGTTAAAGACGAAGCTGCCGCCATACTGAAAGCAGCACATAAGGCAGCCCTGAAAGCGCCGGATCCGGATCCGGAATCGTACATAAATTTTGTTTTTGCCGATGCTTACCAGCCGCATAAATACCTGGACGGAACCCATCTGCAGAAAGGGGAGTCCAAAAAAATGATCACGGCCCTGAATGAGACACTGAAAGCCGAATTCCGGCATAATCCGGATACCTTTATCTGGGGGCAGGACATGGCCAACCGCGACAAGGGCGGAATTTTCAACGTTTCCAAAGGACTTCAGCAGGAATTCGGGGAAAAACGCGTGTTTAACGCCCCCATAGCCGAAGATTTTATCGTGGGAACGGCCAACGGAATGTCTCGTTACGACGGGAAGATCCGGATTGTTATTGAAGGAGCTGAGTTCGCTGATTATTTCTGGCCGGCTATGGAACAATACGTTGAATGCAGTCACGATTACTGGCGTTCGAACGGTAAGTTTGCTCCCAACATAGTCATCCGGCTGGCGTCGGGTGGTTATATCGGAGGCGGATTGTATCATTCGCAGACCATTGAAGGAGCGCTGAGCTCCATTCCGGGCGTGCGCATCGTTTATCCTTCTTTTGCCGACGATGCAGCCGGACTACTTCGTACAGCCATCCGTTCGAAAGGAGTAACCCTTTTTCTGGAGCCCAAGGCTCTGTATAATGATCCGAAGGCGGCTACGGTGGTGCCCGACGATTTTGAGGTTCCTTTTGGGAAAGCCCTGGTGCGGAAAGCCGGTGATGATTTGTTGATTCTTACCTATGGCAACACTACGCACATGTGTCTGGAAGCAGCGGAAAGGCTGGGAAAAGAAGGTTATTCCTGCGAAGTGCTTGACCTGCGTTCGCTTATTCCGCTCGATAAGGAAGCCATTTTCAGCGGAGTAAAAAGGATAGGTAAAGTACTTGTGGTTCACGAAGATAAGGTTCATTCCGGATTTGGAGCGGAAATCTGTTCGCTGATCATGGAAGAGGTTTTTGAATACCTGGACGGCCCGGTTCACCGGGTAGGCTCAGCCTTTACGCCAGTGGGATTCCACCGGACGCTGGAAAAGATGATCCTGCCGGATACCGATAAAATTTACAAAGCAGCCAGAGCCAGCCTGGCATATTAAAAGGGAACCGATATGAAAAAAACAGCAATTATTTACAGTTTTCACAGTAACAAAACAGCCAGGGCGGCTGAAAAAATAGCAGAGGCATTTGGGGAAAAACAAGTTGAAACTCTTAATGCAGAAGAGATTACAGAAGATGATTTTCTAAACTTTGATAATATGATCCTTGGCGTTCCTACCTGGTTTGACGGGGAACTGCCCAATTACTGGGATGAACTGGTGCCTGCCATCAGGGAACTTGATTTGAAGGGAAAGACCGTGGCAATTTTTGGTCTGGGAGACCAGCTGGGCTATCCGGAGAATTTTGCCGACGGCGTGGGTATTATGGGACGGTTGATGCGTGACCGCGGGGCCAGACTTATTGGCTATACAGAAAATGGTAACTATTCTTTTGAATCGTCCGGAGGACTTGAAGACGGAAGATTTATGGGTCTGGTGCTGGATCAGGAAAATCAGGCCAGACTCTCAAAAAAGCGGATTGAAAACTGGGTGGCTCAAATAAAGAAAGAATTCAGCTAAAACAGAAAAACGACATTAATTTAATCTATTTTTGTCTTATAGTTGATATTATGTAAATTTTATACATATAAAAAAGAGGGCATACACCCTCTTCCTGTTTTACTGCAAATCTTCCAGTTTCTTGTTTACCTCTTCGAATTTGTCCATCATCTTCAGACGATAATACAAGGTTTTAAGGGATTCCAGCGAATAGGTATCTTCCGAATTGATCTCCGAAGCTTTTTCCATATATGGAATCGCTTGTTTGAAAAATTCATCGGCCTTATTCTTTTCCTCCTCATATTTTTCCGGCTGGTTAGAGGGAACGGCATTGGCCACATCAACCTGTTTTACTCCCTGGTTGTAATAGATCGCCCCCAGATTGTAATAAGCATCAAAATAATCAGACTTTAGTTCAATGGCTTTTTTATAAGCTATCTTGGCACTGTCCGGTTTATCCGTTTTATCATACAGTGAGCCGCGTGCAAAGTGGAACGAGGCATTTGTGGAATCCTGTTTAATAGCCAGATCCAGGTATTTCATAGCGTCTTCCACCTTGTTGGAATTCAAATAAATATTGATCATGAGCACAAGCAAAGCACTGTTTTCTGGATATTTTTCAAATCCTTCATGCAGGGATGTCAGCGCCTCTAACGTATCCTGCTTATTGATATAGCTGGAAGCAATCAGTTCGTAAGTCCGTGCACCGTTGTATTCGTGCATGGCTGCTTCTTTATAATACTTAATGGCCTCATCATATTTTTCCGCATTGTAGGCAGCCAGACCGGCATTGAAAATAATGACCGTATCCACAGCTGTTGCGTTTTCATCTTTCATCAGGGGCATTTCTTCAATTTCCAGAATGCTTTCAAAAGAAGCCAGTGCCTCATCGTATTTGTTTTCGTTGAATGCCTTCACTGCCTGATCGGTCAGGTCGTTAATAAGCAGGGTCAGATTAATTTTCACGGTATTGGCATTTTTCCCTTTTTCATCCAGTTCCAAAGCCTTTTTAAAGGATTCCAGAGCCGTCAGCAACGGCTTATCTGCCAGTTTTTTTATGTCGGCATCTTTTGACTGGTAAATGGCACGGTAAATATCTCCCCTTACCTCCCATGTTTTCGGCCAGTTAATGGATTTTTCCGATTTCTCGTTATCGGGATCAATTGCCTCATTGATTGCTTCCAGTGCTTTATCCAGTTTGCCTGAATCTTTCAGGGATTGTGCACTGGCTACCTTGCCTTTCTGTGCATAGGCGCCTGCAACAGAAATCAAGAAGGCTACCAGTAAAATTGTTTTCTTCATCATCATAGTTGATTTAAGCTATTTTTTTGTTACAAATTTAAATGTTTCCATCTCATTCCCAAACATTAGCGGAAGGAAAGATTATCCTTCGGTCTCTTCGGGTTCATCGATGATTTCTTCTGCAGTTGCGTCGCTACTTACTCTGGCTATAGACGCAATGGCATCTTCTTCCTTCAGGTTAATCAGCCGGACCCCCTGGGTAGCCCTGCCCATAACCCGAAGATCGGATATTGCCAGGCGAATGGTCAGCCCCCTGGCGGTAATGATCATCAGATCGTCTGAGTCGGTAACACTTTTCAGGGTAATCAGACTTCCGGTTTTCTCTGTGATGTTGATAGTTTTCACCCCTTTTCCCCCACGGTTGGTCACCCGGTAATCACTGATACTTGAACGCTTTCCGAAACCTCTTTCCGAAACGACCAGAACATCCTCAGCCTCATTCTCAACAGAGATCATGCCAACCACTTCATCCTGCTCATTCCCCAGGGTGATCCCGCGTACTCCGGAAGCCGTGCGGCCAATAGCCCTTACAATATTTTCATGGAAGCGAATGGCCTTACCCGAACGCACGGCAATCATGATTTCATGATTGCCGTTGGTAAGGAGGGCTTCCAGCAACTGATCTCCTTCCCTTATGGTGATGGCATTAATGCCGCTCTGTCGGGGACGGGAATAGGCTTCCAGCGTGGTTTTTTTGATCACGCCCTTCTTTGTGCAGAGAATAATGAAATTGTTATTGATATAATCGGCTTCCTGAAGCGTACGAACATTGATGTAAGCCAGCACCTGATCGTCAGGTTCAATATTGAGCAGATTCTGAATAGCCCTTCCTTTCGAGGTTTTGGTACCTTCCGGAATTTCATACACCTTCAGCCAGAAACATTTTCCCTTTTCTGTAAAGAGCAGCAGCGTATTGTGCATGGAAGCAATAAACAGATGAACCAGGAAATCTTCGTCGCGCGTGGTGCTCCCTTTGGAACCGGTGCCTCCCCTGCCCTGCGTTTTAAATTCGGAAAGCGGGGTCCGCTTAATATAGCCCAGGTGAGAAATGGTAATAACCATGTCTTCGTCCGCATAAAAATCTTCCGGGTTGAATTCCTCTGCATTGGGCACAATCTCTGTTTTCCTCTCATCCCCGTACTGGGTTTTGACCTCCTGCAGTTCTTCTTTGATGATCTGCATCCGCAGATTTACGTCGGCCAGAATTTCCCTGCAGCGTTCGATAAACTTCATGATATCGGCATATTCCTGATGCAGTTTATCCTGTTCCAGTCCGGTGAGCTGCCGAAGCCGCATTTCGACAATCGCACGTGCCTGCACTTCAGTAAGACTAAATCGTTCCATCAATCGCTCACGGGCTTCATCCGGAGTTTTTGAGCCTCGGATTATAGCAATCACTTCATCAATATTATCACTGGCTATGATCAGTCCCTCCAGAATATGCGCCCGTTTTTCGGCCTGGTCCAGTTCATACTGGGTACGACGGGTTACCACCTCATGGCGGTGATCCACAAAATAGCGGATCAGGTCTTTCAGGTTCAGCAAACGCGGACGTCCCTTCACCAGAGCAATATTATTCACGCTGAAAGAAGTCTGCAGCGCCGTGAATTTATACAGCTTATTTAGAACGACATTGGAAATCTCATCCTTTTTAATGTCGATGACAATCCGCATTCCGTCCCGATCGGACTCATCGTTTACATTGGAAATCCCTTCTATTTTCTTTTCATTGACCAGTTCGGCAATCTTCATGATCAGTTCTGCCTTGTTGACCATGTAAGGAATTTCGGTGATTACAATCCGTTCCCTCCCGTTTCCATGAGGTTCAATATGCGATTTCCCACGTATTATAACGCGCCCCCTGCCGGTCTCATAGGCATCTTCAACCCCTTTGTATCCGTATATAATGCCTCCTGTGGGAAAATCGGGAGCTTTAATGACGGAGATCAGTTCATTTACCCCGATATCCGGGTTGTCGATGTATGCCACAATGGCATCTACGGTATCAGACAGATTATGCGGAGGCATATTGGTAGCCATTCCCACGGCAATACCCGAAGCCCCATTTACCAGCAAAAGCGGCAGCCGGGTTGGCAATACGGAAGGTTCGTTAAGCGATTCGTCGAAGTTGGGCTGAAAATCAACCGTGTTTTTATCCAGATCACTCAGCGTACTTTCAGCAATCCTGCTCATACGGGCCTCTGTGTAACGCATGGCTGCAGGCGAGTCTCCGTCAACGGATCCGAAGTTTCCCTGTCCGTCGACCAGGGGGTAACGCAAGGACCAGTCCTGGGCCATACGAACCATGGCCATATATACTGACGAGTCTCCATGCGGGTGGTATTTACCCAGGACCTCCCCCACGATCCTGGCCGATTTTTTATAAGGTCTGTTGGATGATACCCCCAATTCCTGCATACCAAAAAGTACACGGCGGTGTACAGGTTTAAATCCGTCACGGACATCGGGTAAGGCTCTGGAAACAATCACGGACATCGAGTAGTCGATGTAGGCCGATTTCATTTGCTCTTCGATATTGATCTTAATAATCCGTTCGCCTTCAGCCATTAAATCCTCCATGAATTTCTTTCTTTTTAAAATTAACGTACAAAAATAACAAAATACTCCGAAAGACCTGCGGCATAAACCGGATTTAATCGCTCATGTTCCTTTAATTTTCAACAGGCTGTTGTTTAAAAATCTATTTTCTCAAACCATCTGGGAATTGGCAATTTATATGTATTTTTAATCCATATTTTTATGACCGGATGCTGCGGACAAATCGAAAAGTTAATCTTTCTCCTTTTCAGGCGGGAGATTTGCTGGTGTGTGCATTTTAGCCGAATGCGCTCAGCCGGTTAGGCTGGACTGACGGCCGACAAACAGCAAACCCGTCAACAAATTAGGAACGGTTTTTGTTAGGCTTATACAATTATTAAATTAAAACAACAGAAAGATCATACTTATGGATTCTCAATTCTCACCAAGAATAAAAGACGTTCTCTCCTACAGCCGGGAAGAAGCAATCAGGCTGGGGAATGAACAGATTGGGTTGGAACATATTTTTCTGGGAATTTTGAGAGACGGAGAAGGAATAGCAGTGGATTTGCTTACCAACTTGGGCATTAACCTGTCGGAGGTTAAGGAAACCATAGAAAACAGATTGCGCACTACGCTGGAAATTGACTCTCAAGCCTCCATACAGTTACTGAAATCGGCAGAGAAGGCTCTCAAACTGGTTTATCTTGAAGCCCGCTCCATGAACAGTCAGACCATCAATACCGGGCATCTGCTGCTGGCCATCATGAAAGACAAGGATTCTGCCATTGCCAGCATCCTGAACGATTACCATGTCAATTACTATATGTTGAAATCCAGGCTGGAAGACTTTAAACAACCTGAAGACAAGGCCGACTTCGGAGACGAGGAAGATGATCTGGATGATCCTTTTTCCAAATCCGGTCCGCAGGGATCATCCAAAAAGCCGGCTGTTTCCAAATCGGAGACACCGGTACTGGATAATTTTGGTATTGACATTACCAAGGCTGCCGAAGAAAACAGTTTGGATCCTATTGTAGGCCGTGAACAGGAAATTGAACGGCTGGCCCAGATCTTGTCGCGCCGTAAAAAGAACAATCCGATCCTGATCGGTGAACCCGGAGTCGGAAAATCGGCCATTGCAGAGGGACTCGCTCTGCGCATCGTTCATAAAAAAGTTTCCCGGGTGCTTTTCGACAAACGGGTGGTCAGCCTGGACATTGCCTCTATTGTGGCCGGCACCAAATACCGCGGTCAGTTTGAAGAACGCATGAAAGCCATTCTGAATGAACTCTCCAAGGTGAACAATGTGATTCTCTTTATCGATGAGATTCACACCATTGTGGGAGCAGGCGGCGCTACCGGATCGCTGGATGCCGCCAACATGTTGAAACCTGCTCTTGCCCGGGGCGACATTCAGTGCATCGGAGCAACCACTCTGGATGAATACCGGCAGCAAATTGAAAAAGACGGGGCCCTGGAAAGGCGGTTTCAAAAGGTTATGGTTGAACCCACCTCGGCGGAAGAAACCGTTGAGATTCTCAACAACATAAAAGGCCGGTACGAAGATCATCACAATGTTTACTATACCCCTGAAGCTATTGAGGCCTGTGTCAAGTTGACCAACCGGTACATTACCGACCGGTTTCTGCCTGATAAGGCCATTGACGCCCTTGATGAGGCCGGGTCGCGTGTGCATATTTCCAACATCAATGTTCCGGAACGGATTCTCCGGCTGGAGGAAAAAATAGAAACCACCCGTGAAGAAAAGATCAAAGCAGTAAAAAGCCAGAACTTTGAACTGGCCGCCGGTCACCGTGATAAGGAGAAAAACCTGCTTCAACTTCTGGATCAGGAAAAGGAAGCCTGGGAAAAGGAGCTTTTAAGTCATCGCGAACTGGTCAACGAAGACAAGGTGGCAGAAGTGGTTGCCATGATGTCAGGCGTGCCGGTGCAGCGCATTGCCCAGGCTGAAGGGAAACGCCTGATGCATATGGGAGAAAAACTAAAAGGCAGCGTGGTCGGACAGGATGAGGCTATCCGGAAAATTGTCAAGGCTATCCAGCGTAACCGGGCCGGATTGAAGGACCCGAGCAAACCGATTGGTTCCTTTATTTTTCTTGGACCGACCGGTGTGGGTAAAACCCAGCTGGCCAAGGTTATTGCCCAGTACCTGTTCGACAGCATTGATGCACTGATCCGTATCGACATGAGTGAATACATGGAAAAATTCTCTGTATCGCGGCTGGTTGGAGCTCCCCCGGGGTATGTGGGTTATGAAGAAGGCGGACAGCTTACGGAAAAAGTCCGAAGAAAACCCTACTCGGTGATTTTGCTTGATGAAATTGAGAAAGCCCATCCCGATGTTTTTCACCTGTTGCTGCAGATGCTTGACGAAGGCAGGCTGACCGACAGTCTGGGCCGGAATATCGATTTCAGAAACACGATTATCATTATGACTTCGAATATTGGCTCCAGACAGTTAAAAGATTTCGGGGCAGGTATCGGATTCAACAATAAATACAAAACGGCTGAAGAGGAAACAGAACATGCAAGATACATTGTGGAAAAGGCCTTGAAAAAGACATTTGCTCCTGAGTTTCTAAACCGGGTGGACGATGTAATCATGTTCAATGCCCTGTCGAGGCATGACATTCATAAGATTATAGACATTGAGTTGCGTGGACTTTATGAACGGGTGACTTTGCTGAACTATAAGCTGAAAATATCCAAGGCAGCCAAGGAATTCATAGCAGAGAAAGGGTATGATGTGCAGTATGGCGCCCGGCCGCTGAAACGGGCCATACAGAAATACCTGGAAGACGAGATGGCCGAAGTGATTATCCGTGCTTCGATAACCGAAGGCGATACGGTATCGGTAGGCTTTGACAAGAAAAACGAAAAGATCAAAATCCGCATTCTGGGCACTCCCCAGAAAGCATAGGCTCCTGTGGCCCCGCCCCAGCAGGAGTACTCATTCCTGCAGGGCTGCCGGACGATTCCGGAGGACCCGGGCAGCAAAAAAAGACCGCTGCCGGAAAGACAACGGATCTTGTATTTTATTCTGATGACCGGTTTTAGGTATTCATTGCTCCGCATACATGGATTACCTGTCCGCTGACATAAGACGACAGGTCGGAGGCCAGGAATAAAGCCACCTTGGCCACTTCTTCCGGGGTTCCTCCCCTTCTCATCGGGATGTTGGCTTCCCAGGCCTTACGTGCTTCTTCCGGAATTTTAGCAGTCATCTCCGTTATTATGAAGCCGGGAGCAATGGCATTGCTGCGAATACCCCGTGAACCAAGCTCTTTGGCAACCGACTTGGTAAATCCTATAATTCCGGCTTTGGAAGCGGAATAGTTGGTCTGACCGGCATTACCGCTCACGCCAACCACTGAGCTCAGGTTTACGATCGATCCGCTCCGCTGTTTCAGCATGGTTTTCTGAACGGCTTTAGTGAAATTGAAAACCGATTTCAGGTTGACATTAATCACGGCATCCCACTGCTCTTCGGTCATCCGCAGCAGCAGGGTATCCTTGGTAATGCCGGCATTGTTAACCAGCACATCCACCTGCCCGAATTCTTCCACAATTTTTTTCACCACTTCTTCGGTCTGGTCAAACAGGGCTGCATTTGAAGCATACCCTTTTGCTCTGACCCCAAGGGCAGCCAGCTCGGTTTCCGTTGCTTTCATGTTCTCATCTTCGAACAAATCGGTAAAAGCAACATTACAGCCTTCCCTGGCAAATTTCACAGCAATAGCCTTGCCGATTCCCCTGGAGGCTCCGGTAATAATTGCCGTTTTTCCTTCTAGTAGTTTCATTCATTTAAAATTTTATGAGATGTTGATTACAAATTTTGTATACGAGCCCGTGTTTTTCATAAAATGACCACAAATATACTTTTTTTTGCCATCTCCATATACAAACGAAAAGAATATCCCCTCCGGACATAGCTTATCGTGTCGGCTTTGCAAAAATATCAACCATTTGATTGGATTATTCCAATAATATCTGCTCCAGCCGGACCAGCACCTCTGCAGCTTTCCCGGGAAGATAGATGTCAGTGATGCTGCCGGTAAAGGAAGAAATTTCCGGATTTATTTCTATGATGGTTGCTCCGTGTTCTTTGGCCATCCGGGGAATATAAGCTGCGGGCACCACCTCTCCGGTCGATCCTACCACAAGGCATACATCTGCCTGCCGGGCATCTGATACCGACAGACTGTATGCCTGTTCCGGTATGCCCTCCCCAAAAAATATGAAATTCGGTTTCAGAACCGTTCCATCGTGTTTACATTTCGGGGGAAGCCGATCGAGGTCAAATTCGCTAACCGCATACTTTCTTCCGCATTTCAGGCAGATCAGTTGTTTGGAATTTCCGTGAAACTCCCTGACGGCATGACTTCCTGCTTCCTGGTGAAGATTGTCGATATTTTGCGTGACAACCGATTTCAGCACACCCTTTTTCTCCAGCCTGGCCATAACCAGATGGGCCTGGTTGGGTTGCGACCGGTCAAAATATTCATAAAAAATTTTCCGGATGTAAGTCCAGCATCTTTCCGGGTTTTCCAAAAAATAATCCAGATCGAGCACTTTCGGATCGTATTTGGTCCACACCCCCTGTGTTCCGCGGAATGCAGGAATACCGCTTTCCACAGAAATTCCTGCTCCGGTAAAGGCTATCAGATGCTTTGACTTTTTAATTACAGCACTTGCTGTTTCAATTTGTCTGTCCATTTTTCAACATTTAAACTTCAAAGCTAAACAAAGTAAGTATACAATATTCTGAATAGTGTCCTCATTCTGAAAATTCATTTTTTCAGAATTCATTGCTCAAAAAACCATATCTTAGGGCCTCGAAACGGAAAATCGATCTGGAATGTATGATTTTATTATTGCCGGAGCGGGCTTGTATGGTGCGGTAATGGCATACGAAGCTCAAAAAAAAGGGTATAAATGTCTGGTTATTGAAAAAAGGGAACATACGGGTGGAAATATATATTGCAGGGAGATTGCCGGCATTCATGTGCATTACTACGGCGCTCATATTTTTCACACCGGGAACGAAACAATCTGGAATTATGTAAATCAGTTTGTCCAATTCAATCATTATGTTAATTCTCCGATTGCCTGCTATCAGGGCAAACTGTATAACCTTCCCTTCAACATGAATACTTTCTATCAGTTGTGGGGCACCCTGACCCCGACAGAAGCCATGTCCGAAATTAACCGTCAAAGGAATAAATACCAAACTGCACATGCCCGCAACCTGGAAGAGATGGCCCTGAGTCTGGTTGGTGAGGACATTTATTATACCCTTATTAAAGGATATACGGAAAAGCAATGGGGAAAACCGGCCAGTGAAATTCCGGCTTTTATAATACAACGTATTCCGCTGCGTTTTACCTTCAATAACAACTATTTTGACGACCCCTACCAGGGGATTCCCATCGGGGGATACAATCAGCTGATCAATGCCTTGCTGGAAGGCACAGAAGTAAGGTTAAACACGGATTTCCTGTCAGACCGGGAGTCATATCTGCAACAGGCACGGAAGGTAATCTATACCGGAGAAATTGACCGGTACTTTGCTTATTGCCTGGGAAGATTGGAATATCGCAGTCTGCATTTTGAACATGAACTTTTGCATACTGAATCCAATTATCAGGGAAATGCAGTGATTAATTACACCGATGCCGAAGTTCCCTACACACGGATTCTGGAACACAAGCATTTTGAATTCGGAGAACAGCAGTCCACTGTCATTTCCAGGGAATATTCCACCGAATTCAGAGAAGGAACAGATCCTTATTATCCTATTAATGATGAGCAAAATGAACATTTATATATAAAGTACAAGCAACTGGCCGCAAAAGATTCCCGCCTGCATTTTGGAGGACGGCTGGGCGCCTACCGCTATTACAATATGGATCAGGTAATTGAAGCTGCCTTAAATGATTTTAAAATTATATCCGGACAATGATATATATAGCGTACCATAAAGCTTATCCCCAACTCACAAAAGATCCCGCATACTGTGGAATTCATGTGGGCAAGGCGCTTTCAGATAAGAACCTTAATATGCTAACCAAGACCGCAATAAAAACCATCCAGTTGCCCATCTTGTTTTTCCGAGATTTGAAGTTCTGAAACATAATTGTTTTGAGAATGAGTCCCCGGAGAAGTTTTCCGATTCTCTTGCTGATTGTGTAATTTTGCGGAAACAATTTACTTGCTATGTCAGACCCGTCTACCATTTGTGCCGTTGCCACCTCCCCGGGGATGGGACCAATTGCCGTCATTAGGCTTTCAGGAGAAAAGGCCATTGAGATTACCGATGAAATTTTTCAGTCTCCGGCCAAAAGCCAAAGACTGGCCAGGCAGAAAGCCAACACCCTGCATTTCGGCACGCTCTGCGAAGGGCCCGAAATCATTGACGAGGTGGTGATCTCCCTGTTTCGTGCTCCCCACTCCTTTACCGGGGAAGACGTGGTGGAAATCAGTTGTCACGGTTCCGTATACATCCAGCAACGTATCTTGCAGTTGCTTCTCTCCCATGGTGCCCGCATGGCCCGTCCGGGCGAATACACCCAGCGTGCCTTTATGAACGGCAAGATGGATCTTTCGCAGGCCGAAGCTGTAGCCGACCTGATTGCCTCCACCACCCGGGCCTCCCAGAAAGTAGCCATGAGCCAGATGCGGGGCGGCTTTTCTGCCCGTCTTGGGGAATTGCGCAAACAACTGCTTCACTTTATTGCCCTGGTGGAACTGGAACTGGACTTTAGCGAGGAAGATGTGGAATTTGCCGACCGCAAACAGCTAAGGGAACTGGTCGACCGGATTGCCAGGGTCGTAAACCGCCTGAAAGATTCTTATCAGCTGGGCAATGTCATTAAAAACGGGATTCCTGTGGCCATCATCGGCGAAACCAATGTGGGTAAGTCAACCCTGCTGAATGCCCTGCTCAATGAAGAACGGGCTATTGTATCCGATATCCACGGCACGACCCGCGATGTCATTGAAGATGTAATAAACATCCAGGGAACCGCCTTCCGCTTTTTTGATACTGCGGGCATACGCGAAACGGTCGACGCCATTGAATCTATGGGCATTGAACGTTCATTCAACAAACTCCGGGAAGCCAGTATTGTACTGCTGGTGGTTGACACCGGCAATCCTCTGTCTCTGATTACCGGACGAATCGAAAAGATTCGCCGGCATATCAATCCGCAACAGCATTTAGTCATCACAGCCAACAAAGTTGATATAGGATCGCAAAAAACCATCTGTGCATTACGTGATATGCCTCTGGGCAAAAGCGAACGGCTGGTTTTCCTCTCCGCAAAAAACAAAATGCATCTGGAGGAGCTGATCTCCGTCATGCAGCATGCAGTCGCCCTGGATCAGCTAAGCGAAGAAGACACGATTGTAACCAATGCCCGCCATTACGAAGCCCTTTGCAAAGCCTCTGAAGCCCTGCAACGAGTACAGAGCGGAATGGACCAGCTCATCTCTGGGGAATTCCTGGCCCAGGACATTCGTGAATGCCTGGAATACCTCGGGGAGATCACCGGACAAATCAGCAACGATGAAGTGCTCGGGCACATTTTTAAGCATTTCTGTATCGGGAAGTAATTACCTTTCTTTTGTTTATCTTTTATATTCTTTTTCAATCACTTACATATATTTATTTTCTTATTTCTGTTGTTATTTTCCTTTATTTTAGTTATTTTTGTTGCTAATATGTTGCTTCAATAACAAATTTTGTTGCAAGCAACAAAAAATCAATCCGAGTGGCGAAATGATGTTACATACAGATACATCACGATACACAAGGATACATTGAGATACTTAAAGGTACAGTTCAATGAGCAGCAAAATAGAAATTACAAAGGTATGCCAACACTGCGGTAAGGAGTTTATCGCTAAGACCACCGTAACCAAATTTTGTGGTCATGCTTGTGCCGCTAAGAGCTACAAAGAGCGGAAGAAAACCGAAAAGTTGAACCAGGTTAAATCCCCTACCGAGCAAAGAACAGATTACAATTTTTCCCAACTCAACGAAAAGGAATATTTAAGTATTGCAGACACATGCCAACTTTTGGGTGCCAGCCGCATGACTATTTACCGCCAGATTAAAAGCGGCAACATTAATGCCGTTAAACTGGGTAGGCGAACCATCATTAAGAAATCCGAAATTGAAAAACTGTTTGCATCATGAGCGTAAAACTTAGAAAACGAAATCAGGGAGGAAAAACCAGCCTATACCTTGATTATTACAGTGCCGGTAAAAGAAAAACTGAAACCTTGAAACTGTATTTACTCCCGAAACCCAAAACCAAGCTGGAACGGGAACAAAACAAAAAGACATTAGAACTTGCTGAAAATATCCGTGCGCAACGTCAATTGGAAATGCAAAACGGAGAATACGGTTTTCGCGATAAGGAAAAGCAAAAAGGCAGCC
>JBFWIL010000002.1:0-31059 GCA_050256015.1 Mangrovibacterium sp.
CGGTTTTGAGGTGCCGGAATTCTTCCACCTTCAGCGGGGCAATGTTCACGTTAACCCGTCTGATCCCTGCGTTTTTGTGCCGGGCTTTATATATGGAACCGATGGCTTCCAGTATATAGCTGAGCCCTTTTTCGTTATAATATTCCCCGGCAACCAGTAGAATTCGCTTGTGTCCCTGACAGAGCAGGGTTTCCGTTTCGGCCGTAATCCCGGCCTGGTTCAGGGCCCGCCTTGCAATGTCTTTGTTCCGGACCCGGAAGGCACAGTAAGCGCATTCGTTGGAACAAAGGTTGGAGATATAAAGCGGGGCAAACAGGACCAGCCGTTTGCCGTAGATGGTTTCCTTTATGGTGCGTGCTGTATGGTAAAGGGCCTGCAGTTGTTCCGGATTGTCAATGCCGGTCAGCACGGCCACGTCCTGCAGGTTGAGTCCCTTCATCTCTGCAGCCTTGGCCAGAACTTCCCGCACCAGGGCCGGGGCCGGCCTGCTGTGTTTTTCCAGGGTTTCGTCAACTTCCCTTTCGCGGATAAACGTGGCTTTTGGGTGATCCATCCCGGTTAATTTTTATATAAAGGTATGAAATGAGCAGGTCTTGAACAAACATAAAAGCTAGTGATTAAAATGGCTCTGTGTGAACCGGAGCATAGCGAATAACGTATGGTTTGTAATGCGAAATTTGTAATCAATGTTTTATAAAGAACATTGTTCAATGCTTATTTTTGTGCTATGGATAAGCGGAAAACCATGCAGGGACAGCAGAACTTTTCGGAAGCCGATCTGACCGGTATGCTGAATTTGCAGGCTGTGGAGACGGAAAGGCTTTTTGAAGCGGCAGCTTCCGTGAGATCAGAAACCTTGGGGAACCGGGTTTATTTCAGGGGACTGGTCGAGTTTTCCAACCGCTGTGCCAAGAATTGCCTGTACTGCGGTATCCGCAGGGGAAACAGGCAGGTGCTGCGTTATGAGCTGACTGATACCGAGGTGCTGGATGCCTGCCGGCTTGCCTGGAAGAAACGGCTCGGATCGGTGGTGCTGCAGTCGGGAGAGCGCTCTTCTCCGGCTTTTGTGCACCGCGTTGACCGGCTGCTCCGGGCAATCAAAAAAATGTCCAGGGGGGAGCTGGGGATCACTCTTTCCTGCGGAGAGCAGACAACGGAAACATACAGGAAGTGGTTCGGGAGCGGGGCTCATCGTTATCTGCTCCGGATGGAGAGTTCGGACCCTGCCTTGTATGCGGCTGTTCATCCCCGGGACAGGCAGCATCAGTATGCCCGCAGGCTGGAATGCCTGCAGGCATTGCGGGTCTGTGGGTACCAGGTGGGTACCGGAGTGATGATCGGACTTCCCGGTCAGCGTGCGGAGCAACTTGCCCGCGATTTATTGTTTATCCGGGATATTGATGCGGATATGGTGGGTATGGGCCCTTATGTGGAACACGAACAGACCCCGCTGTATGGATTCCGGCAACGCTTGCTGCCCGGGAAAGAGCGACTGGAGCTGAGTCTCAGGATGCTTGCCCTGCTGCGCCTGCTGATGCCCGACATCAACATGGCGGCGACTACGGCCCTGCAGGCCCTACATCCGCAGGGCAGGGAGATGGCGCTAAAGGCCGGGGCCAATGTGCTGATGCCCAATCTGACGCCGGCGGCATACCGTGAGGATTACCTGCTTTACGAAAACAAACCCCGCCCCTTGCAAGATCCTCATACTGAAATCCGCGCTCTGGAAGCTTGTGCCTGTACGGCCGGGATGGAAGCCGCTTATGACGTCTGGGGCGATTCTCCTCATTTTTTTCGCAGAACGCGTTCGGACATCTGAAGGGCGGTTCAGTACCTGTTCCGGGCCGTATACCGGGTGTGCAGCAGCCGGTGGGAGTGCTCTCCCAGCGGTTTCCCCAGAAAATCGCGGTACAGTTGAATGATTTCCGGGTTTTGATGTGATTTACGCAGGGGCATACCCGCATCTTCTGCATAAACGGCTTCCGCTCTTTTTTCCCGGATTTCCGGATTGGTAGGGAGGGGTTGTCCGCCCCCGCCCAGACATCCGCCGGGACAGGCCATTACTTCGATGAAATGAAATTGTTTTTTTCCGTCCCTGACTGCTTCCATCAGATTTTTTGCATTGACCAGTCCGTGTGCCACGGCACATTTCAGTTCCACGCCGTCCAGAAAAGCCCAGTCGGGGAGGGGGTCTTCGATTTTCAGTGAGGTTTCCCGTATGCCTTCCATCCCTCTTACGGGGGTGATGTCGAGATTTTCAAATGGCACGTCTCTGCCGGTAACCAGCTCCCATACGGTGCGTAAGGCCGCCTCCATTACTCCGCCTGTGGCTCCGAAAATTGCTCCGGCACCGGTCGATTTGCCCATCAGCCGGTCGTGTATGCCGTTTTCCAGTTTCGGGAAGTCTATCCCGGCCTGCTTGACCATGATAGCCAGTTCCCGGGTCGTCAGCACGTAATCCACATCGCGGTAACCGCTGGCAAACATTTCCGGCCGGCTGGCCTCGAACTTCTTGGCGGTGCAGGGCATGATGGATACAGATACGATTTTGGCCGGATCCAGTTCTCTTGCCCTGGCATAATACGTTTTTGCCAGCGCTCCGAACATTTGCTGGGGCGACTTGCAGGTCGACAAATGTTCCAGCAATTCGGGAAAGATATGTTCGATGTATTTGATCCATCCCGGGGAACAGGAGGTGGCCATAGGCAGTTTTACAGACGCGTCATGTTCAACCAGTACTTTTTTCAGGCGGCTGAGCAGTTCATGACCTTCTTCGATAATGGTCAGGTCGGCGGTGAAGTCGGTGTCGAGCACTGAGTCGAAGCCCAGTCGTTTGAGGGCGGTGACCATTTTCCCCGTAACACGGGTTCCCGGCGGAAGTCCGAGTTCTTCTCCCAGCCCTACGCGTACGGCCGGTGCCGTTTGCACCACCACGTGTCGTTCCGGGTCGGCGATGGCTTCCCATACTTCCTCGATGTAATTTCTTTCCACCAGCGCGCCTGTGGGACAATGTATGATGCACTGCCCGCATGTGGTGCAGACCACTTCGTGTATCGACTTTTCAAAGAACGTGGCGATTCTCATTTCATCGCCCCTGCCGGCAACGGTGAGGGCGCTGACCCCTTGTATTTCAGCGCAGGTTCGCACGCAGCGCTGGCAGCGCACACATTTGCTGTTGTCTTTCACGATGGAGGGAGAAAACCGGTCTATGCCTGCTTCCTTCCGGGGGGCAAGCGGGAGAAAGTCCTGGGTCATGATCTTGTATTCGGATGCCAGGCGTTGCAGTTCGCAGTTTCCGTTTTTATAACAACGGGTGCAGTCGGCGTTGTGCTCCGACAACAACAGTTCGATGATATGCTTCCGCGCATTGCGGACATACAGGCTGTTAGTGCGGATTTCCATGCCTTCTTCGCAGGGCGTGGCACAGGAAGCCGACAGACGTTTCTGCCCGGTTACTTCCACTACGCAGACCCTGCAGTTGCCTGCAATACATAAATCTTTATGGTAGCACAAAGTGGGGATGATCACCCCGGCTTGTCCGGCAGCCTCGAGAATGGTTTTGCCTTTTTCTACTTCTACAGGTATTCCGTTGATGGTAATGTTAACAGGCGATGACATGATCCGGCTTTTTGGTTAATAAATCATTTCTTCCCGGAAGTTTTCCACAATGGAGGAAAAAGAATTTGCCACGGACTGTCCCAGTCCGCATTTGGCCGTAAGCTGCATAGTTTCCGTAAGCTTTAGCAGTTTGTCAAGGTACTGGGCCGGTTTTTCCCCGCGTTTTACCGCCTTAATGCCCCAGTGCAACTGCTGGCAACCCACCCGGCAGGGGGTGCACTGTCCGCAGCTTTCTTCCCTGAAAAAATCCAGGTAGTTGTCGAGTACATTGTACATGGAACGGGAACTGTTGAACAGCATCATAGATCCGCCGGTGGGCAGGGAGATACCCGTGAGCCGGCCCTTGTAACCGATGGCTGTTTCCCCGAATTTTTTTCGGGGCACCAGAAACCCCGAGGCGCCGCCAACCTGAACGGCTTTGGTATCGCCGTCCCCGAATTCATCCACAAAATCCTGAAGGCTCATGCCCAGCTCCAGCTCGTAAATTCCCGGACGCGGAGTATCGCCAGAGACGGAGAAAAGCTTGGATCCGCGTGAATATTGTACCCCCAGGTCATAGAACTTTTTGGCTCCGTATTTAAAAATGGTATACGTATGTGCCAGAGTTTCCACATTGTTGACTACGGTGGGACGGTTGCGGTAACCGGCTCCGGTGGGATATGGAGGTTTGTTCCGGGGCTCTCCCCGGAGTCCTTCCATGGATTCAAACAGAGCGGTCTCCTCCCCGCAGATATAGGCTCCGCTGCCCAGAAAGATTTCAATGGAAAAGGCAAAGCCCGTTTTTTGTAAATAATGCCGGAAAGTTTCTATGACCCTGTTCAGCTCGGGAACCAGAAACTTATATTCTCCGCGTAAATAGATATAACCCTGTCTGGCGCCGATAACGTGACCGCATACCGTCATGCCAGTAAGTACTTTAAGGGGAACCAGCGAGAGTATTTCCCGGTCCTTGAAGGTTCCCGGTTCCCCTTCGTCGGCATTGCAGATCACGTATTTTTCGGTTCCGGGTTCCTCTGCTGCCAGCTTCCATTTCAGTCCTGTAGGAAACCCGGCTCCACCCCGTCCTTTCAGCTCCGAGCTCATCAGCTCATTGATCAGTTCCCGGGGAGTGAGTTTCAGACATTTGCTCAGTATTTTTTGCCAGTCGTGTTCATTTTTAAAAATGAAGTCGGCCCGTTTCAGCTGATAGGATTTGAAAGCCATAGTTTCACCGGTTAGGCGTGTTTTTCATGTAGGTGTTCAGTATTTCCCGGACCGATTCCGGGCTCAGTCCCGAGTATACTTCATCGTTGATCAGCATGGCCGGAGCCTTGTGGCACCAGCCGAGACAGTTGGTTTGCAGCAGGGAGAAACGGCCGTCGGGAGTGGTTTCCCCCAGCCTGATTTTGAGCATGTCTTCAATGGTGTGCAGCACCTGGTTTTTCCCCTTCATGGAACAGGTAATCGTTTTGCATACCCGGATGATGTACCGGCCCATTTTCCGGTGTTCAAGGAAAGAATAAAAAGTAGCGGTTCCGTATACTTCGGCTGCGGGAAGATTCAACTCCCGGGCTACTTCGATCATGGCATATTCCGACAGGTATTTTTCCTGTTCAACAACCCCCTGCAGTATGGGAAGCAGATTTTCCCGGTTTCTTCCGTAACGGTTAGCCAGACTGACAATCAGATTATGTATCGGATCCATAAGACTGTCGATTTCAAATTAAAACGAGCCATGAGAGCTGTATCTCTCATGCATGAAAATTACCACATTAATTTGTATTTTGTATAAGAATTTATCTTGTTTATCAGCAGTATTTTTTGTTTGGTTTCAGACTAATTATGAATTATTGCTTCCGTGGCGGAAAGATTGAATGTTAAGTTTTGGCAAAAGCTGGCTTTCGGGGTGGTATATATCAGACAATCCGTTATTTTTGCCTGTGTTTGTTAACCGGAGTTTTATGGCATTGGAAATTGAACGCAAATTTCTGGTAGAGAAACGGCTTATTCCTGTTTCTGCCCGGAATATCCGAATAATTCAGTATTATCTGTGCACCGATCCGGAGCGTACGGTCCGGATCAGGCTTGCTGACGAACGGGCTTTCCTTACGGTCAAAGGACGCGGAAACGGGCTTGTGCGGCCTGAATATGAGTATCCGATACCTGCAGCGGATGCCCGTGCCATGATGTCGCTGGCTGTCAGTACTCCTGTTGAAAAAGTGCGCCGGGAGCTGATTGTCGGGGGAAAAAAATGGGAAGTCGATTTTTTTGAAGGGGAGAACAGCGGATTGGTTTTGGCCGAGATTGAACTGGAGCGGGAGGATGAGGAAATTGTTCTTCCCGAATGGATTGACAGGGAAGTGACGGGAGACTGGCGTTATCACAATTCTTTTTTGTCCAGACATCCGTACCGGCAGTGGATATAACTGATGGCCTGATTTTTGATACCTTTGTTGCTAAAATTTTTTCGCTATGAGAACCGGTTTACATTGCAAGCTTTTATTGGTGATGTTTTTTTGCGTGTTGATGTCTTTCCCGTATTTCGCCCGGTCTCAGAATCCGCAGCGGGAACCGGATCCGGAAAACCGGACTGCTGTCCGGAAAAGCCTGGAGTATATCCGGTACTTTTTGCGGCGGCAGGGCAACTGGTATCCGGGCAATAAGGAAACGGAGCGTACATTAAGCGGGCTGGTCCGTTTTTTTGATGATGAGAAAATTGATAGTGTGCTGGTTCGGCTGAAGGAGTATGAGAAGAAAGACCGTTATTTTTTTTACCGTTCTCCCGGACAGGTGGAAGACAGTCTTTCCGTACCGGGTTATGTATCCCGGGAGATGCTCGAAGAGCAGCTCCGGCTGGTTAACCGTTCCGTGAAAGGCAGTCTGGTCAGGGAACAGATTCCGGTTCCGGAAGAACTGCTGAGTGATGTAGATGCAAATATCAGGCTGGTTCCGGAAGATGATGCCGACTGGCTGGTTCGGAATTCAAAGATCGTGCTGTCTGACAGTCTGATGACTTTTAGCGCGGTACCCGACTCTATGCTGATCAGTCCGGCCGATTTTGTAAAAATACAGCGACGCGACAGCATACGCCGGGAATTGCTTGAAAGAGCACGGACGAACTATAACAACAGGCTCAGGCAGCAATACCGCGATTCTGTAAGCCGGGTTTACCGGGAAAAATATGTGGAGGCCTGTTCACAGAACATTCAGCAGCATTATGCGGATTCCATACGGCGGGGGAACTACAACCGGCTGGTTCAGTATAACGATTCGGTGATGCGCGTGGTGAACGATTCCGTAAGAAGTGCCTTGCGTATACTGGGAAGGGCGGCCTGGAAGGAACCGGTTCCTGTTTGGCTCCACAATACAGGTAAAGACTCCGTACAGCTCTGGCTCCAGAACGGATCGCACTATTTCACCAGGCTGTTCATTAAAAACGAACAGAATGATTCTCTGTCAGTTCGGGTGGAAAATGCGGGAAAAAATGCCATGCGTTTTCTGATTGACGACGGGGTTACTTTTACGCGTTTTAAGGAAAAAGAAACCAGGGAAGTTGATCTGCCGGGGTTCCGGAAGGAGTCTTCCCTGCAGAAGGTTGAGAAACGGTTTAAGGTGGTTACACCCTGGACGCTCAACGGTAAAGCCGATCTGGGGTTTACCCAGACTGCACTGAGTAACTGGAAGGCCGGAGGTGATAATGCCTTTTCCTTTTTGTTCGTTTTTAACGGTTCGGCCGATTATGCAAAAAACGATGTCAGCTGGAAAAATTCAGTACAAATCCGCAACGGCTGGTCCAAACCGGGGGGAGACAAACTAGAAAATAACAACGACATGCTGGAACTGACTTCCCGTGTCGGGCTGAAGGCTTCAAAAAACTGGTATTATTCCTCGGAAGTGGATTTCAATACGCAATTGTTTAACGGATATGATTATCCGGACCGGGATAATCCTATTTCCGGATTTTTGGCCCCGGCCTACATGACGCTTAAACTGGGTCTGGATTATAATCCGAATAAAAAATTTTCCCTGTTGTTGTCTCCGGTCAGTGCGAAAATGACCTATGTGAAGGATTCTGATGTGGATCCGACCAATTTCGGTGTTTCGGAGGGCAAGAGTTCTTACTGGAAGTCGGGTTTCAACGCCGACCTGAGCTGGAAGAAGGAGATTACCCCCGATATGGTTTACAACACGAAATACAAGATGTTTGTCAGCTACAATCCTTTCTTCGGTAAATACGATATCAACTGGGAAAATACGTTGAGTCTGCAGCTCAGTACCTTTATTAACATGAACGTAAGGCTGTACCTGGTTTATGATGATGATGCGCGCTTCGGTACCGGGCGCTATGATAATGATGGCGTTGAGATAACGGAAACCCGTCTGCAGTTACAGGAAATTATTTCCATTGGTTTTTCCTATTCGTTGAACAAGAAGGTTTATCGCAGGAAAACTGTTGGTTAAGCCGCATTTTTGCAGACCTGTTGCTATGGTGTTTATTGAAAAAATATGCTGATGAAAGACTTTAAAAAGTATTTCCGTATTCATGCCTGTCCGGCCGATGTGTACAATGCTTTGACAAATAAGGCTATGCTGGAGATATGGACCGGAGAGCCTGCAGTGATGGAGCCGGTTCCAGGAACGGAGTTTTCCTTGTGGGACGGGAGTATTTCGGGGAAGAACCTGGAATTTGAGCCCGGAAGGCTGGTTGTTCAGGAATGGTATTTCGGAGAGCAGGAAGAGCCATCGGTAGTGACCATACGGCTACATCCGGATAAGAAGGGTACCAGTATGGAAGTCAGGCAGACCAACATACCCGGCGAGGCTTATGCCAATATAGCCGGAGGCTGGTCGGAGGACTATTTCGGGGCGCTGAAACGGTTGTATGAAGACTAACCGCCTGTTGCCGGTCCTGAACGTACAAGTAGGTTTTTTACTGTTTCAGTTCAACCAACAGTACATATCAGGATGTTTTCCGTAATTTTCCGGCTCGGTGATCGGCAGACGGGTACCTGACCGTTTTCTTCAATCAGCTTGCCAGACTGAGCAGGACGATTCCCAGCAGGATGCCGGTCAGATAAACCCCTTTGGCCCGGAGGTTTAATTCGCGAAAAAAGAGGGCTCCGATGGCAAAAGAAACCACTGCATCCCCGCGACGCAGGGCGGAGATGACGGAGATCATGGAATCGGGAAAACTCAGGGCATAAAAATAGGCAAAATCGGACATCAGCAGGAAAATTCCAATGGCGGGAATGCTTATCCGCCAGCTGAACCGTATCCTTTTCTTCCGGGGCCTGGACCAGCGAAACAGGGCCATGACCGGGAGCATAATTGCCAGCTGGTATATGGTAAACCAGGCCTGGACGGCCAAACGGTCAATACGGCGGATGATGAACTTATCATACAAACCGCTGGTGGCACTGAGCAACACCCCGGCTACTGCCAGCATAATCCATTTGTTTCTGCGGAAGTTTATGCCTTCTCTTTTTCCGGCCGTGGATAACAGGTAGAAAAATAACAGGGTAATGATTACTCCGAACCATTGCTGCAGATTCAACTGTTCGCGGAAAATAAGGATGGCTCCCGTCAGGGTCCAGATAGGACCGGTAGCCTGAATGGGAGTCACAATGGTCAGCGGCAGATGTTTCATGGCATGAAAAGCAAACAGCCAGCTGGTAACCACAATGAGCGATTTCAGCAAGATCATTCCGTGTTCTGCCAGATTTAGCGGGGGGATATACAACTGCATGCTTTTCATGATCCCTGGGGAAAGCGCCGAACCGGCCAAGAGGGGAACAACCACGGCTGTGCTGCAGACAATGGAACCGAAGAGCACGGGCAGCACGGCATTGCCGTTCACCGCAAATTTTTTGAAGGACTGATACAGTCCGAGCAATACCGCCGATAACAGGGCCGGAATGATCCACATAAACTTATTGTTTTGCTACAGAGCTAAACGGGTTTAGCCGGAAATGGACTCCGGTTAAACCCGCAGTCGGTCCTGCCGGACGCATCGTTTCAATGACGGGCTTGGGTAAGGAATCCGGGGACATTGGCTAACGCAGCCTGGCTCCGAGTTCTTTCTCAAAGGTGCCAATCATGCGTTGCATGATTTTTTCGATTTGTTTTTCATTCAGCGTTTTCTCGTTGTCCCGGAGGATAAAGCTTACGGCATACGACTTTTTCCCTTCCGGAATGCCTTTTCCTTCATACACATCGAACAGATCGACGGCACGCAGCAACTTGCGTTCCGTACGGAAAGCCAGCTCGCGGATCCGGGCAAAGCATATCTGCTGATCGAGCAGCAGGGCCAGATCGCGCCGCACTTCAGGATATTTCGGAATATCGGCAAACAGGGTGATATTGTTTTTTTGGGCGGCGATAAGCAGATTAAGATGCAAATCGGCGTAATATACCGGCTGGTCCAGGTCAAAGCGTTTTAGCAGGTCCCGGTGTATCCTGCCCAGCATAGCCAGCTCTCTGCCGTTGGCATCGGCCAGGCACAGTCCTTCGCTGATCAGTTCATGACTCAGTTTCGTGGTTTTCAGTTTTCCGAAAGGCAGTCCGAGTTTGCGTAACAGGTTTTCCACATAGGCCTTAATCTGGAAAAAACTGCTTTTTGTCTGAGGCAGGGCCCAGCTTTCCTTTTCCTTTTTTCCGGTAACAAACAACGCCAGATGCTCTTCTTCCCGAAATCTCTTCAGGGGATTTTCCTGTACTGCCGGATCCTGCTGAAAATAACAGTTCCCGAATTCATACAGGCGCAGATCGGCATGCTGCCGGTTGCTGTTGAAAGCGATGGTTTCCAGTCCGCCGTAAAGCAACGTTTGGCGCATACAGCCCAGGTCGGCACTCAGCGGGTTAAACAGGCTTACTGACTGTCTGGCCGGGAAAACGGTATTGTTTTCATAATAAGCTGTTCTAGTCAGAGAGTTAGACCATATCTCGTGGAATCCCTGAGCAGTCAGCGTGTCAGCCATCAGGTTGCGGATCTTAACGGGCTCGGGCTTTATCCTGTTCTGCAGGGAGGCGTTTACCCTGGTCGGGATTTCTACCCGGTTGTAGCCATAGATCCGGAGAATCTCTTCAATGACGTCGGCTTCCCGTTTTACATCTACCCGGTACGCGGGAACGGCAAGGCGGAGACCTTCTTCCGTTTCTTCCTCAACACGGATTTCAAGCGCGGCAAGGATCTGTTTGATGCGGCCGGCACCCAACTCCTTACCGATCAGCCGCCGGATGCCGGCATAGCTGAGCTCTACCCGGAAGTCTTTTGCCGGAACCGGATAAATATCGACAAGATCCGAACTTATCTTTCCCCCGGCAATTTCTTTTATCAGCAAAGCTGCCCGTTTCAGGGCATAAAGGGTGCCGTTCGGATCGGTTCCCCTTTCATAGCGAAAGGATGCATCGGTGCTGAGTCCGTGACGGCGGGCTGTTTTACGGATGAAAACCGGATCGAAGCAGGCTGATTCGATGAAAACATTTTTTGTGGTACGCTTGATGCCCGAACCGGTTCCTCCGAACACACCGGCTATACACATGCCTTCCTGCTCATTGCAGATCATCAGATCTTCCTCGTGCAGTTCCCGTTCTACCTCGTCCAGGGTGGTGAACATGGTTCCTGCGGGGAGGGTGCGTACAATGATCTTTCCGCCCGTAATTGCATCGGCATCAAAGGTATGAAGCGGTTGGCCGGTTTCAAAAAGCACGTAATTGGAAATGTCAACAATGTTGTTTATCGGGTGCAGCCCAACGGTTTTCAGCCGGTTTTGCAGCCATTGCGGAGAGTCTTTCACCTCCACGCCGGTGATGGTCAGTCCGCTGTATCGCGGGCAGGCTTCCGGGTTCCGCACTTCCACTGCAATCTCCCTGGACCGTTCATCCACCCGGAAAGCGTCGACCGAAGGCCGTTTGTAGCTTATCTCTTCATCTTTTGACAGGAAGGCTGCAAGGTCTCGGGCCACACCTATATGTGAGGCTCCGTCAATCCGGTTAGGTGTAAGGTCTATTTCGATGCGATAGTCCGATTCCACCCGGAAAAAGGTACTGGCGGGAGTGCCGACGGGGGCATCGTCCGGCAGGATCAGGATTCCGTCGTGATTGTTTCCCAGCCCGATTTCATCTTCGGCACAGATCATCCCTTCGGACACTTCGCCCCGTATCTTTGATTTTTTAATTTTAAATTCCCGGTCTTCGTCATACAGCGTGGTGCCTGCGGTGGCAACCACTACCTTTTGCCCGGAAGCCACGTTTGGAGCTCCGCAAACAATGGGCAAAATCTGTCCTTTGCCCAGATCCACGGTCGTTTTACTCAGATGATCCGAGTTGGGATGTTTTTCACAGCTCAGTACCTGACCTATAACCAGTCCCCTGAGTCCCCCCCGTATGCTTTCCACCTCTTCAATACAGCTTACTTCCAGTCCGGTCTGGGTCAGAATGTCCCCTATTCGGGCCGGGGTCAGTTCCGTGTCGATATAATTTTTCAGCCACTTGTAGGAAATGTTCATTCGTTATATTTTTATTATAGATTCAAAATCTCAGATTCGTCTTCGTACGAAATGTTTACACTTTTCGAAAAACCTTTCTCCCGGGAGATATGTAACATGCATAACTGTTTTGATCATCCGCATTTATGTCTGATCCAGCCCGACTTGTTTCCTAAGGAAAAGCTTTGTTGCCGGATTATTCCGGCTAATTTTCAAGTCTGTAAAAATAGGGATTTTTTAGCCGGGGGCAAACGGCTGTTCCTAAATTCTTCACTGCGTCCCGAAAGTTTCTCTTTGAGATTAAGAATAAGGTAAGGACTGACTGTAAAAATATTCTTTTCAAATCGGAAGACATTGTGTATTTTTAAGCCAAAATACTGAAAACAGTTCCATGAAACGAGCCATAAATACCTTAAACGCCCAGGAATATGATTATTGTATCCATGCCGTTGAAACCATAAATTAAAAAATAAACGTATGAAGCGCTTGAAAGCAATAACCATCACGATACTGGCCACCCTTGCGGCCTGTCAATCTGCCAGGAAGGATACAACTATGGAAAATCCGTTTTTCTTAACTTATCAGACGCCGTTCCAGGCGCCTCCTTTTGATCAGATCAGGCTGGAACATTATCTTCCGGCCGTGGAAGAAGGAATCCGTCAGCATCAGCAGGAGATTGATGCTGTCACAGCCAATACGGCAGCCCCTGATTTTGCCAATACCATTCTTCGGCTGGATGTCTCTGGCGACCTCCTGAAACGGGTAATGGTGGTTTTTGATAATCTGAACTCGGCCAATACGAATGCAGATATGCAACAGCTGGCCCGGGAGCTGTACCCGAAGGTTACGGCCCATGAGGATAATGTGATGCTAAACAGAACCCTGTTTACGCGGGTGAAAGCTGTTTATGAGCAACGCGAAGAGGCCGGACTGGATCACGAGCAGAAACGGGTTACGGAAAAATATTATCAGGATTTTATCCGCAACGGAGCCAGTCTGACGAAGGCGGAACAGCGACGTCTGCGTGAGCTGAACCAGGAACTTTCCTTGCTCAGTCTTCAGTACGGTGAAAATCTGCTGGCCGAGACCAATAAAAATTTTCGGCTGGTCATAGAGCGGAAGGAAGATCTGAAGGGACTTCCCGCGGAGGTGGTTGCTGCTGCAGCAGCAGAGGCTGAAAAAAGCGGCAGTACGGGGAAATGGGTGTTTACCCTCCGGAAACCCAGTATGATTCCTTTTCTTCAGTATGCGGAAAACCGGGAGCTCAGGGAAAAGATCTACCGCGGGTATATTATGCGTGGCAATAATGACAATGCTTTTGACAACAAAACGGTGTTGGCCCGTATGGTGGAATTGCGTCAGGAAAGAGCCCGCCTGCTTGGTTTTGAAAACCATGCCGAATATGTGATTGACGTAAATATGGCCAAAACCCCGCAGCAGGTGTACGATTTTCTGCATCAGCTTTGGGAACCGGCTTTGCGTGTGGCCAGGGAGGAACGGGCTGCCATGCAGGCTATTATTGATCGTGAAGGCGGTACCTTTAAGCTGGCCTCATGGGACTGGTGGTTCTATGCCGAAAAGCTGCGCAAGAAAAAATATGATTTGGACGAAGCCGATATAAAACCGTATTTCAGCCTGGACAACATCCGCAAGGGTATTTTTTACGTTGCCAATCGTTTGTATGGGCTGCAGTTTGAAAGAAAGGAGGATGTTCCGGTTTATCATCCCGAGGTGGAGGCCTGGGAAGTGAAGGAAGCCGACGGAACTCATCTCGGATTGCTTTACATGGACTTTTTCCCGCGTGACGGGAAACGGGTGGGAGCCTGGAATACGGGCTTCCGTGATCAGGCCTACCGGGATGGAAAACGTGTGCGGTATCCCATTACCTCCATTGTCTGTAATTTTACCCGCCCTTATGGCGATGCTCCGGCCCTGCTGAGCCTGGATGAAGTGGAAACTCTGTTTCATGAATTTGGTCATGCCCTGCACCATCTGTTTACTGACGGACCATACCAGCGTACGGCCGGCAATGTGCCGCGCGACTTTGTGGAACTGCCATCCCAGTTTATGGAACACTGGGTGACCGAGCCGGAGGTGCTGAAGGTTTTTGCCACCCATTATCAAACGGGAGCGGTGATTCCCGATGAGTTGATCGGCAAGATCGTTAAAAGCGGTTATTTCAACCAGGGATTTGCTACGGTGGAATATCTGGCAGCCGCTATGCTTGATATGGATTGGCATACCAAACTTTTTGCGGGTGACGTGAATGCATTTGAACAGGCATCCATGGAACAGATCGGATTGATAGCGGAGATTATTCCCCGCTACCGGAGTACTTATTTTTCCCATATTTTCTCCGGCGGCTATTCGGCTGGTTATTATGTTTATATCTGGGCCGAGGTCCTTGATTCGGATGCTTTTGCCGCTTTTAAGGAATCGGGCGATTTGTTCAACCCGGAGCTGGCCTCCCGCTTCCGGAGGTTGCTAACCCGTTCGGGATCGGATGAGGGTATGCAGGTATACCGGGATTTCCGGGGTCAGGATCCCACGGTGGATGCATTGCTTCGGAACAGGGGATTGAATTAACTGACAAAACCTATAGTGATGAAAGAAACAGACAGAAGAAGTTTTTTAAAGAAGTCGGCCATCCTTACAGCCGGAGTAGCTGCCGTTCCTGGTCTGATGAATGCAGGATGCTCTCCCAACGAAACAGTAAGAGTGGGACTGATTGGTTGCCGGGGAATGGGCTTCAATGACCTGAAATCCTTTTTGAAAAACAAGGATGTGAAGTGTGTTGCTCTTTGTGATGTGGACCGGCGCGTACTGGAACCCCGGGCCGCTGAGGTGGAAAAACTAACCGGGGGAAAACCTTTGTTATATGGTGATTTCCGTCAGCTGATTGACAATAAGGATATTGATGCCGTAATTATCGGTACACCCGATCACTGGCACTGTTTGATGATGGTTTACGCTTTGGAGGCCGGAAAGCATGTTTATGTGGAAAAGCCAATCGGGAATACCATTGAAGAATGCGATCTGATGGTAGCTGCCCGGAAACGATACGGCCATGTGGTTCAGGTGGGGCAGTGGCAGCGGAGTCATCCGCACTGGCAGGCGGCAGCGCAATATGTGCAGGAGGGTAATATAGGCCGGGTGCGGACGGTTCGTTCCTGGTCGAATGTAGGTTGGAAAAAATCCATTCCCGTGGTACCCGATTCGGAAGCTCCGGAAGGTGTGGACTACGACATGTGGTTAGGGCCCGCCCCGCAACGGCCTTATAATGTAAACCGTTTTCATGCTACTTTTCGCTGGTTTTGGGATTACGCAGGCGGGGTGATGTGCGACTGGGGCGTGCATCTGCTCGATTTTGCCCTGCTGGGCATGGAACGTTATGTGCCCAAATCGGTTATGTCGGTCGGCGGGAAATATGCTTTCCCGGATGATGCCATGGAGACCCCCGATACTCAGACCGCCGTGTATGATTTTGGCGATTTTAGTCTGGTGTGGGACAATACCATTGGTATTTACGGAGCTAACTACAAAAGCCGGGGTCACGGGGTGGCTTTTGTGGGGGAATACGGAACCCTGGTGGTAGACCGCAACGGCTGGGAAGTTATTCCGGAAACCAAAAGTACGGGAGCCAGGGAAGGCTATACCGGTATGGATGTTCAGCCGGCGCAGGGTGTCGGACTGGATTTGCATGTGCGGAATTTCCTTGATTGCATCCAAAAAGGCAAAAAACCCAACTGCAGCATTGAAACGGGAGCCGACATCGCCCGCTTTGCCCACCTGGGAAATATTGCATACCGGGTAGGCCGCCAGGTGGTATGGGACCCGGAGAAACACCTGTTTGTAAATGATGAACAGGCCAGTAAACTGGTCAGGGCCAACTATCGTGCACCCTGGAAGCTGCCTAAGGTTTAAGTAAGTATCTCCGGATCAAAGATCAAAACGCCGGATTTGCTGTGTGTATTTAAGAAGAGCGGCTTATTCCGGTGTTTTGGGTTATTAAAAATAAACTTTCTATTTTTAGATCAATAAGGACAAATAAAATCAGAACCTTTGTTATGAAAAATAAAATCCAGACTATTTGCTGCATTGGTGCCGGCTATGTCGGTGGGCCCACCATGGCGGTTATTGCCCATAAATGCCCTGAACTAAAGGTGCTTGTTGTCGATGTGAGTCAGGCACGTGTCGATGCCTGGAATCATGAAGACATGGATCAGCTTCCGGTCTATGAGCCCGGCCTTAAAGAGGTGGTGGCTGAGGCCAGAGGACGGAACCTGTTTTTTTCCGCTGATATCGGAAAGGGGATCCGGGAGGCACAAATGATCTTTATTTCAGTGAACACTCCGACCAAGACATACGGTATAGGAAAGGGGCGGGCAGCCGACCTGAAATATGTAGAGCTATGTGCCCGGCAGATAGCCGAGCTAGCCAATGAGGATAAGATAGTCGTGGAAAAATCGACGCTTCCGGTGCGGACAGCCCAGTCGATCAAGACTATCCTGAAAAATAACGGGAAGGGATATCATTTTGAGGTACTTTCCAATCCTGAATTCCTGGCAGAAGGAACAGCAGTCCGCAACCTGCAGGATCCGGACCGGGTGCTTATAGGGGGAGATCAGACTCCCCGCGGACTGCAGGCTATTGAGGCGCTGACGTTCATCTATGAACATTGGGTTCCGCGGGACCGGATCCTGCAGACCAAAGTCTGGAGTAGTGAGCTTTCCAAACTGACGGCCAATGCCTTCCTGGCGCAGCGTATTTCAAGCATCAACTCCATTTCGGCCCTGTGCGAGCGCACGGGTGCTGATGTGGATGAGATTGCCCGGGCCATAGGGGCCGATTCGCGTGTGGGGCCGAAATTTCTGAAAGCTTCTGTCGGGTTTGGAGGAAGCTGTTTCCAGAAGGACATTCTGAATCTGGTTTACCTTTGTCATCACTTTAACCTTCCCGAAGTAGCCGATTACTGGGAACAGGTTGTCCGTATGAATGATTATCAAAAACACCGTTTTGCCAAGCAGATTATCGATACGCTGTTCAATACCGTTTCCGGCAAAAAAATAGCCTTTCTGGGCTGGGCTTTCAAAAAAGACACCAACGACACCCGGGAATCGGCTGCTATTTATGTTGCCCATGAGTTATTGCAGGACAAGGCGGAGATTCATATTTATGACCCCAAGGTAAGTACAGAGCAGGTTAAACGTGACCTGGAACAGTTGTCTAAAAATAACGGTGAGCATTTTGAAGATGCTGTGGTCCGCTTTTATGATGATCAGTATGAAGCCGTGGAAAAGGCCCATGCCATAGCCGTACTTACCGAATGGGATGAATTCCGTGAATATGACTGGGATGCCATATACAATAAAGTTTATAAACCGGCTTTTGTCTTTGACGGACGGAATATCCTGGATCAGGTAAAGATGCGGGAAATCGGCTTTGAGATCAGCAGCATAGGAAAAGGGTAAGCCGGATTGTGGATGGCTGTGTGCATTTATTTTCCGGGAAACAGGATTGGGTAGGAAAGATCGCTGACTGGCAAAATTTATACATTTCTTTGCAAAAATAATACTGGTCCTGCCAGTGTTGTCTGTTTATCTTTGGTTAAACCTTAATCTGATTTTCATGACACAGGAACAATGGCAAATGCTTTCCGACCTGACAGAAGGCAGGGAACCTTCGGAACCACCGGTCGGATTTATTATCGACAGTCCCTGGCTTCCCGGCTGGGCAGGGATTTCCACACTCGATTATTATGCTTCGGGGCCTCTTTGGTTTGAAGCCAATAAAAGAGCCGTTCAAGACTTTCCCGATGTGCTGTTTCTTCCCGGGTTCTGGTCGGAATACGGGATGTGCTCGGAACCATCCGCTTTCGGGGCCAGACAGGTTTGGAATGACTATAATCTGCCGCATGCCGAGCGACTTATTCAGGGGCCGGAAGACCTGAAGAAAATCAGAAAACCCAATCCGGAGACTGATGGGCTGCTTCCTTTTATCCTGCAGCGGCTGACCGAATATGAACCTCGGATCCGCGAACTGGGTCATGAGATTCGCTTTGCCGTTGCTCGCGGACCGCTTAACATAGCCAGTTTCCTGATGGGGACTACAGAGTTTATGATGGGATTGATGATGCAGCCGGAGGAAATGCATGAGTTGCTTCAGATTATTTCGGAATTTACGGTTGAGTGGCTTCGGCTGCAGAAGGATAGGTTTTCTTCGATCGACGGGATTCTGATTCTGGATGACCTTGTGGGTTTTGTGGGGGAAGCGGAATGCCGGGAATTTGCCATTCCATGCCTGAAGCAGATCTTCGGGGCCTTCGAAGCCAAAGTCCGGTTTTTTCATAACGATGCGGAAGGACTGGTTTGCGCGCCCTTCCTGAAAGAGGCCGGAGTAAACCTGTTTAATTTTAGTTTTAAGCATTCCCTTAACGAGATCCGCCGTTTGGCCGGTCAGGATATGGTGTTGCTGGGCAACCTTCCCCCGCGGGATGTTATGGCTTCCGGAACGCCGGAGCAGGTGGCCGGGGAAACCCTGAAAATGTGGGCGGGAACAAAAGACCGGCGCCGGATCATCTGGTCGGTGGGGGGCGGCATGTCCCAGGGAGTTTCCACGGATAACATCCGGGCATTTACCCGTACAATCAGGCAGATGAGGCTTTAAACCGGAAGGAGGTCCTGATTGACACATCTGTCGTCTGCTGAAAAATGATTTGGATTAAATTCGGTATTTTAATCACCGGCTTTTTTTATGCCGGTATTCTGCCTTATACCATCAAAAAGGCCCTGCAACATGTGGTCTTTGATCTTTCAAGGCAGACCCTGAGTTTTTTCAGCAACAAACATTTGTACGGAGAACGGCTGAACCAGGGCTACAAACACCTGCTTTTCCTGTTTGCCCTGTTGACCTATTGCTTTTTCTGGTTGCTTTCGCGCTTTTATGATCTGGGGGAACACGAACGGTTTATGACTTACATAGACTACAGTTTTGCGCTGCTGACTCTGCTGGCTTTCGTGCCGCACAACATGAAGCCATATACCCTAAAGGAGCCGGTTACCTCCCTGCAACGCTTGGCGCATAACCTGCTGGCAGGTATGGTTTTCCTCATGTTGCCGGCATTGATCATTACTTTTCATGTGGCTGTTCTGCCCGGACTTAACTTTTTGGGTGTGAGTGGATTGATCCTGATTGGGCTGGTGTTGTTAATGACGGTATGGACCGTATGCAAAAACGGGCTGAACGGTACAGCCGAAATTGTTTTTATTAACGGTATCAGCATATGGAGTATTTATGTGACAGTTTTGACATTGATCCGGTAGATATAATAAAAATTTTGCCGGACTGATTTGTTGCTGTTTCCTTTTCTTCCTCGTATGGATGTAAATGTGCCGGAAAATTGGTATTTTTCAGCTTGATTGAAATATCTGTAACTAAATCGGACATCATGAAGAAATGTGTATTTTTAGTGTTGGTCAACTTGTTCCTGCTTCACGGTTTTGGTACCGGACAGGAACGCCCGGGACAGCAGCCTGCTCCCGAAACCGGTGAAAAATTCAAAATCGGTATGGCCGGCTATACTTTTGTTAAATTTGATCTTGACAGAACGCTCGAAACCTTGCAACAGGCCGATGTGCATTATTTGTGCATCAAGGATTTTCATCTGCCGCTGAACAGTACGGAGGAGCAGATTGCTGCTTTTCATGCCAAACTGAAGGGGAAAGGTGTGACCGGCTATGCCGTGGGGCCGATCTACATGAAAACCAAAGAAGAGGTAGACCGGGCCTTTGATTATGCCAGGCGGGTCGGTGTGAAGCTGATCGTGGGCGTTCCCAACCAGGAACTGCTTCCCTACGTGGAGCGGAAAGTGAAGGAATATGATTTCCGTTATGCTATACATCTGCACGGACCGGATATTCAGCTGTACCCCGATGCGGAGGATGTCTGGAACCATGTGAAGGATCTGGATCCACGTATTGGTATGTGTCTGGATATTGGCCATGATACCCGGAACGGCAAAGATCCGGTAGCCGACCTGGAAAAATACCACATCCGGGTGTTCGATATTCATATCAAAGACGTGACCGGAACCACCAAACTGGGGTATTCATTGGAGATAGGCCGCGGGGTAATAGACATACCCGCCTTTGTGAAAATGTTGCGGAAAGTGGGCTATTCCGGGGTGTGCAGTCTGGAACATGAAAAAGATATGAGCAATCCTTTTATGGGTATAGCCGAGTCTATCGGTTATTTCCGGGGTGTGGTTGCCGCAACGAAATAAGGCTTTTTGAATTTCCGGGTTTTGTTTCATGAATGGGATATGCTGTTTGCTTTTTTCGTGTATTGCTTATTCCCTTATTACCTGGAACGGACTTCCCTTCGCATAAAGGAATAATAACCCAGGGCAAAGAGCAGGATTGATCCGGCCAGGAGTCCGGTGACCTGCGGCCAGACCATAAGCAGGCTTTGTCCCAGGGGCAGCGGGTTGGGCAGGGCTCCCTGCATCTGTTCCATGGAGAGCGGCCCCAGGCTGCGGACCGATGGCATGAGCAGGGTGGTGGTGGCTTCACTGAACAGATGGCTTGGGTTAAAGCGCATCAGCTTTAGCACGAATTGCTGAAACAGTAGTACCTGTTGCTCGGAAAGCATTCCTTTGGGAGCCAATCCTTTGGCTACCATATTGACGATCATATTGTAAAATATGCTGAAAAAAAGCCAGACGGCTATGCCAGCCAGAGCTGAGGTGGCGGCCTGACGGAATTTGACCGAGAAGAAGATGGACAGATTTAGCCAGAAAGCCACATAGACAATGCTGATAAGGATAAAACTCAGTATGCGTAAAAATTCTCCGGGGGTAGGGGGTATGCCGATGGCAATCAGTCCGGTACCCATAACAAGAAAGCCCAGGGCCAGGAAGAGTGTGCTGATGACGATTAACGCGGCTGTAAACTTGGTGTTGATCACATAGTCGCGGAAGATCGGCTGACTAAGGATGCGGCTAAGCGTGCCCCGGTTCTGTTCGGCATTGATGGCGTCAAAACCCAGACTGATTCCCAGCAGTGGGCCCAGGAAACTGACGAATACGGTAAATGACGGCAAGGTTCCGTCGGAAAGGGTAAACAGTTTCAGAAAGAAAAACAGATCATCTGCATTCCGGGATCCGGCCGGTTTCCCAAACTGCACCAGGGAGGTGTACATGGAGCCCAGGCAGGTGAGGGCGATCAGGCATAGCAGGATCACGAATCGCCAGCTTTTTACCTGGTCGGAGATCTCTTTGGAAACCATAACCCGGAAAGGATGGTCCGGCTTGCTGTTTGTGCGGCTGACCGTCCTGCAGAACAGGGAACAGAATGGAACTTGCCTGATAATATCAATGATAACCTTTTGTTTTTGTGCCTGACATGCTCGTTTCATACGATGATCCTCCTTCAAAATAATGGTCGTAAATGGCTTCCAGCCCGTGTCTCGGATTGCCAAACAATTCCTGGGAAAGGCTGCTGATTTTGCCGGCTGCTCTTAGTCGGCCGCTGACAAAAATACCAACCCGGTCGCAAATCTGTTCCACCTGGTGCAGGTTATGAGAGGAAAACAGTACTGTCAGTCCGTGTTCGCTGCGCAGCTGCCCTATCAGTTCCAGAAAGGCCCGAACGCCCTGGGGATCAATGCCCGAGGTGGGTTCATCCAGGATGATGATTTCCGGTTGTTTTATTAACACGTCGGCCAGACCCAGCCGTTGCCGCATCCCTTTGGAATAGGTGCCGGTCTTTTTGTTTGCGGCTTCCTGCAGTCCGACCTGTCTGAGCAGTTCCTGTGCCCGGCTCAGAGCCCGGGTTTCCGGAACTCCGTTCAGACGTGCAGTGTAAAGCAGGTTATCCAGTCCGCTGCGGTCGTCATAAAAACCTATGTCTTCGGGAAGGTAACCCACTTTCCTCTTCACTTTCAGGGGAGTCCTGACCGGATCGATACCGCATACACTTACTTTGCCGGAAGTGGGTTCGGTGAGTCCCAGCATCATCAGGATAGTGGTTGACTTTCCTGCTCCGTTGGGGCCCAGAAGTCCGAAGATTTCACCTTTGTGAAGGGTAAGACTGATCTGGTCAACGGCTGTGAAAGACTTGTAGGTTTTTGTTAACGCGGTCAGTTCTATGATGACTTCAGTCATGCTTTACCTCCTTCCGTATTTGCGAAACAGGAACAGAACGCTTCCCAGGGCAGCCAGAATGATAAGCACGCCGATCCATCCCCATATCATCGGGGTTTTAACCATTATCCGAAAGGACAATTTGGAATTGGCTTCCGGGGTTTTGGCTTCCAGACTGGCGATGTAATCGCCGGGAATGGCTTTGTTGTCGGCCTGGATAGTGGCATAGGCCGTAGCTTCGGCCCCGGCTTCGAGTTTATCGATTTGTGCCGGATCAAAGGCCACTTCCCATTTGGCCGGGGCGGATGCTTTCAGTTCAATGCCGGTCAGTGCAGCCGATCCGGTATTCCTGATAACCAAGGGCAACTTCTTTTTACTGCCTGCCGTGAGTTTGGTGCTTACCAGTCCGCTTGGTGTGCTGAGAACCAGCTCGTAGGATCCCGTTACCACAGCTTCGAGTTCAAGGTCAGCAGATGTGGACCCGGTGACGGCCCGAACCGGAATCTTATAGGTGCCGGCCTTGACCTGGGACATGGGTTTCATCTCGATTGTAATATCCTTGCTGGTGTTGGGTTCCATCTCTACGGAGGTTACTGCCTTGTAGTCGGCCTTGACCGTTGCCGTCCATCCTCTGGGAGCATAGGCCTTTAGCGCGTAGCGTTGTGTTTCCGCTGTCCGGTTTTTGAGGCTGGCCTTGTATGTGAAGGTAGCCCTGGAATTGCCCTGCATGTTGGCCTGGTCCGTGGTAAATTCCGTTTCGCTTGAACCTTTTTCGCTTACGGTAATGACCAGGGGAAGCGAAGTGGTATGCAAAGCCAGTACCCTGAATGAATAATTTCCCTTGTTAACCTGGTAGGGGACTTCCACTTTCAGCGTAAGGGTCTTTTTTTCGTTGGGAAGTACGGCCAGTTTGCTGATGGTGTAACTGCCCGACTTCAGGCTGTATGTCCAGCTCCGGGGAATGCCGGAAACCCGGATTTCTTCGTTCCGCAGGGAATCACTGTTGTTGATCATCTCAATGGTATAGTCTACCGATTGTCCCGGGGAAACCGATATCCTGGTATAGGGGGTGTAAAGAGTTAAATCACCCGACTTGGAAAAAGCAGAAAAACTGATAAGAATGAAGCCCAGAAGAAGGGCGGATTGCAGACTGAAAAAATTCCGTACTGTCATGAAAAATTCCTCCTAAATTTTAAATGATTGTTCAATACGGTTTGCAAGTTTAATAAAAACAGGTTTTTATAAATGTTAAAAATTCCAAATAAATTTAAAAAACCACATATTGGAAGGAAGGATAGCTCCCCAGAAATTAGATTTATTTGGCGAGAGGAATAATTTTGGTGAGAAGTTTCATTATGGGATTTTCTCTCATGCTTAGCAGGTGACATGGAACATCCCGATTACCGGACCGTTTGTTTCGTTCCAGATTTTTATTGCTTTTCCGGTACTGAAAAGCTTTACCGGGCATCTTTTCTCCCCGAAAAATCCGGACGCCTCCTCCGAAAGTTCCACACAGCCTGTCTGTCCGGTCCCAATAATCAGCTGCCTGGCTCCGGGAACATAGATTGCCTTTGCTTCTTCCAGTGAAACCATGTGCGAAGTTCCGTAAACAGCCTTTGACAGTTTCTTCGCCCTTTTTTCTATTTTCCCGTCTAAGCGGATATAAACATCATAATCATAAGTAACTCCCGAAATCGTTATACTTCCAAACTTTGTATCGTCAATAACCGGTTTCATAATTCCTCCATGATTCACACGCATATAATAATATGGATTCAGTCCTATTAATGTTTCATTTATGATGAAAATAATAAGAGTTATTCCGATATCCTGCCAAATCTTATCTTATTTCCGGTTCCAATTTCAATATCACCGGCGGCAACTAAATAATTGACCAGATGCTTTCACGGGATGTACTTTTATATTTTTGTTTTTTGTGTAATGATAAGTCCTTCCGTGGCTTACTCTTTTGCATTGGTGTATGATAAAATTCGTTTTTCGCCTTCCAGTTGCCTGTTTTTCCTAAAGTCTTGCGATACTTCAAGTGTGCCCGGGTATTTACATCTTTACCACGAAGCGCAAAATATTCTGTTAAGATGAACTTGCCTTTCACTTGTATCCAGAAAGCTGCATGGGATTTACCTGATTTAAAACACCAATGCTTGAGGTAGTCGGAAAAACGGCGTTTGTCCCGTTTACTGTCTTGTTTATGCAAACAGGTATAGGGACAAACGCTGTTTAGATAAACCCTGAATTTATTTATAAAAGGGTTTGTATTTATATTCCATACTGAAAACGGAAGTTATATTAACCGATTATTGATAACCAGGATGCTGTGTAAGATTCGGATTGTCAATCATTGGGTGACCGGCAGATTTGGCAGCGAAAGGAAGCAATTCTGCGCAGTTTTCTTTGAAACCGTAGTAAAGTCCGTCACTACCGTCAGGAGCCTCTATCCAGTTCGGATATTGATCTCCGTTTTCAGCTGAACCTGTCGGTTTCGTGTAGATGATAGCGCCAATTTGCAGCCTATTGAATCCCCTGAGAAATCCGACTGCTTTACGTGCATTACCATTAAATGTACTGGTATAAGCCTCGAACATATTGACCGGGTACCATTTATCGCCGGTTTCCACAGTAATACCATGTGCTCTTACAATGTCAGCCAATGTTTCCTGGAAAGCATCATATCCAGTATCATCAGTAGGGACATTCTGGATCAATGCGATTTCGGCAGCATCTGTCAAATCAATATATTCAACAGCCAGAAATTCATCTCCATACGTTTGTGCGTCCTGATGGTACTTATACAGACGGTAAACGGGAACATCCGCGTATGTGTTCTTACGATCAGAAAGATCTTTCATAGCCTGTTTTGCAGAGGCCAGTTCACTTGCCAGCCGATTCATGCGGACCAGGTCTGTACGAAGATTGAATTCACCTGCAAATTCCCACTTACGTTCCTGAACAATAGCATCCTCAAACTCTTGTTGACCGGATGGTATCGGCATTGAGCCGATACCGGCACGATCTATGACTTCCTTCAAGGCATCCGTAGCTGCCTGTGTGGGACCATTGTTCATATAATTCTGAGCCTCAGCATACATCAACAATACATCCGAATAACGTAAAACCGGAATATTAAGGTTACGCTGCTTTGCTGCTTGTGGTTCCACACACCATGAAATACGGAATTTACCTGGCATAATACAGGAGTAGGTAGTACCTACGTCAATCCACGTATCAGTCGAGGCGGAACCATTGTCCAGGAAGTAAATACTATACGCTGTACAGGACACGTTACGACGGGTATCATTTTTATCAAAAGACAGGTAATAAGTTGGCAACATAAACTGCATGGCTTTACGCGAACCAAACGTACCGCCTCTGGATCCGGGATGAGCATACACACCGAAACTTGAGTTTGTATTTTCACCGTACTGTGCCAATTCCCAAAGTATCTCCGGATTGGTTGCGGAAAAATTACGCTGACAGAAATTGTACCACAAGTATTGGAAACCACTCATGCCGCCCTGAGACTGAACCAAACGGTTTTCGTTCTGGTTAATGACTGCCTGGCAGGCATCACTGGCAGTCTGATACAGTTCACGAACACGGGAATCATCGCTGCGACGTGCTATCTGCATAGTAGACCGATTGTTAGTTTCGAGGTCCCAGCGCAGGGAATAGCCACCGGCATAAAGAGCTATGCGTGCCAACAGGGCATAGGCCCCTTGCTTCGTCAGACGTTCATACGTAGGATAACCGCTTTCCGACTTCCAGGGGATATCTTCTATAGCCGTTTGCAGATCAGAGATGATATGATCATAAATGGTGTCACGTGGCGAACGTTTAGGATAAAAGGTATTTTCGTCATTCGGATCCATTTCTTCAAGAGGTGTCCATACAGCGGGAACATCACCGTAAATACGTATCAGATTATAATAACAGAAGGCACGGATAGCCTTTGCTTCGCCCAATAATGCGTTCCGTTTATCTGTCTCAGCCATTTTATTCAATTGACTGATGGCAATGTTGGTAGATTCAATGATGCGATACTGTTCTTTGTAAATTGTCGTAACGGTATAAGGAGATGTTGCATCATAAAAATAGTTGCAAATATTATACTTCGAATTGTTTGTTGATGCGTCTTCACAAGAGTGCATCACCGTTTCACCCATACCCAGGTGATAGTACATTTTCTGATGGATCAAACCACGATAACAGCCTTGTACATACATATCGGCAGTCAGTTCGTCAAAAAATACGGTTTCAGTATCGGAAGAGTTGTAGGATGGCATGTCCAGGTAATCTTCACACGATGTTATGCAAAAAGCAATACTTTTTCAATGCCGGAAACAACTGCAGGCAATTCCCAAATTCCATATCATCAAGTTCTCCTTTGTTAAAATCAACGTCTTTTGTCAGGTTTTTAATGATTACCGGTGCCATTTTTGCAACACAAAAGTCAGAACCAAAAACAATATGCTTTGAATCTGCAAAAAGTTGCAATGTTTTCATTTGTAATACGTGCCAATTTTTCCGAAAATCTCCGGGGAAATTCAACATAAGGAAAATATACTCCAGGAGCAGTAATGGAAAGAATAGCCATTTTAATGCCGTTTTTATCCATAATTTTCAAAGATGTTTCCGGTGTCCATTCAGGGAAATCAACACCCGGGGTATTTTTTACTCCTGCTTTGATTAAAGCGTCAACATAATTCTTTGGGAAAATGTGATAATGGACATCAATTTTTTTTGTTTCATAGTTCTGATTTTTAATTTATTAATGCAATATCTTTAAAGTTGGTTTAGTATTATTGGGCTTTTGTATTTATGATTTTCAGATAACTCCTTGGCTGACGCATAAGATCGTGAGCTGAATTTTGAATCCGCATATAGGACGGGAAAGTGTATATGCTCCGAGTTGTTAAAATATTTGACATGCTGTTGTCAATATATTTTACTTAGAAACTATCGTTGCAAAGGCAACATATTATCTAATAGCTGTTTGTGTTTTTGGCACGGTTCTCGGAATGGAAAAACGAAATATTTTCTAATAGTAGTAATAAGGTATGGATATTTCATTCGCTGAAGCACCTATGCACTGATTATTTCTTTGTTAACAGTAGAGAGTCAAGACAGGAAAGCTAACGGTCCTTTATATTCACGAGACTTCCTCCCATTGACAGTCTGTGGTGTTCCCCGGGATTTTACCTTCAAGTTCAACACTGGCTCCTGAATTTATTGCCAATATTGAACTGACAACAGAAGCGTTAGGGTTAACTAAAAAAATGTTTGGCGAATACAATTTGAACATGGAAAACTTTAAAAATTGAAGAATGCCTATCTTTAGACAAATTATGATTGAATACCACTTAAAACTAGCCTATCGAAATTGTATAAAGCAACGCCTTTTTACTTTTATCAGTGTTGCCGGGCTCGCCGTTGGAATTGCAGCATCCACGATGCTTTTCATCTATGTCCGTTACGAAAAGTCGTACGACCGGTTTTATCCGGAAACGCAGGATTTATATCGGGTAAATTACCATTTAGAGAAAGAAGGGAAACAGCTAATCAACAGTTGCCGCACACAGTCGGCGCTTAGCTGGGTGTTGCTGCACGAGTCTGAGTTGATTGCAGCCAGTTGCCGTACATTTTACGAAGAGTGTTACATGTATACAGAAAAGGTAAAATTGTACGGGCAGCAGGTTTTATGGGCCGATAGTGCCTTTCTGGAGGTTTTTCAACCGGAAATGATCGTTGGCAATCGCAGGTCTGCTTTAGCTCAAAAGTATTCTGTTGTTATTTCCGAGACTGTCGCCCGCAAATATTTCGGTGAAGGTGATCCTATCGGACAAATTATCAAACTAAACGAAGGAATACCATTTGCAGTTACCGGGGTGTTTAGAGACCTTCCTCGAAACACACACCTGCATTATGACTTTATTGTAAGTTTTCAAACGCTTGAAGACTATGGCGTCAATCAGCGCGGGGTATGGAAATCTCATTTTGTTTCTACCTACTTCCGGAAAAATCCGTCAGTCACAGAAGCGTCGCTTACCCGGCTTTTGGCTAATCTAATTCAAAAGTATCTTGTTCCGGTGTGTAAGGAAGGAGAGACCGCAGGTTACTCAATTCAGCCGGTTAAAGATATTTATCTGGACTCCGATCAAGAGGGGGAATTTCAGCAACAAGGTAATATGATGAAAATAGGTTTGTTGTTCGTTGTTGCTATTTTTATTTTGGCTATTGCCTGGGCAAATAATATCAATATTTCCACTGCTCTATCATTTGAAAGAGCACGGGAGTCAGGAATACTGAAGCTTCATGGCGCCAGTAATCAATCGCTAATAAGTTACCACTTGGCCGAATTTTTCCTGATAAACCTAATTTCAATAATTCTGTCCGTTATTTTAGTTATTGCTTTTTTCCCCTTTTTCAGATCGTTAATAGGCCTGGAGATATACTTAAAGTCGGTTATTCAACCGTGGTTAGGATTGTTGTATTTATTTTTTCTTGTGGGAGGCGTGTTTTTTACCGGTGCCATTTCTGCCTGGATTCAGTCTTTGGTGCATCCATCGCAGGTTTTAAAAAACATGTTTCACGATAGACTGAAATTTCATGTGGTACGCAGAGTTTTGGCTGTGTGCCAATTTGCGCTTGCCATTGTTTTAATAATATCGACAATTTTGATTGTAAAGCAAATCGACTATTTGGAGTCGAGGGATTTGGGTATGAAGGCTGATCAGGTGTTGGTGATGCGCGGACCGGCAACGAATAATACCTCTGGCGAACGGCGTTACCACGAGTTTTGTGCTTTTCGGGACGAACTTCTTCAATTGCCTGGCGTGGAGTCGTTGACAGCGACCATGAATATACCAGGTCAAGCGAATAAGTACAATAATGTTGCTGTATTGAAAAACGGACAAAAAGTGAATGCGTCGTTCAATATTTCATTTGCCGATGAGAACTATTTCCGGACTTACCAGGTTCCTATTCTGGCTGGGCGAAATTTTTATCCGAGCATTGCTAATGAGCAGAATTCGGTTATTATTAACGAAAAAGCTTCTAGCTTGCTTGGGTTCAATTCGCCGCAGAAAGCTGTCGGCGAAAGTATCACCGTTAATAACCGCTTCATGCAGATTGTGGGTATTGCCCGTGATTTTCACCATGAATCACTTCGTAAAACAATAGAACCATATATCTACCAGTTTAAGCATCCGCACGAGTTTGGTTATTACCCTGCCTTGGTTTCAACCGCAAATGTTTCCGGCTTGTTGATGAATGTTGAAGCAGTTTGGAAGAAACATTATCCGGATGCTCAGGCTGACTTCTTTTTCCTGGATACTTTTTTCAACAAACAGTACCAAACATACACACAGCTATCCGAATTGGTTGGGATAAGTGCTTTTCTTGCCGTATTCATAGCCTGCATGGGATTGTTTGCCTTTGTGAAGAACACAGTCAATAAAAAAGTTAAAGAAATCGGAATTCGGAAGGTAAACGGAGCGAAGGTTTTCGAAGTAATGAGCATGCTGAATGCCGATTTTGTAAAATGGGTGCTTATTGCGTTTGCTATTGCCGCGCCAATTGCCTGGTACGCTATGACTCGATGGTTGGGGAACTTCGCTTACAAAACTGATTTTAGTTGGTGGATATTTGTGCTGGCCGGGTTATTAACCCTTGGAGTAGCATTGCTTACAGTGTCTCTCCAGTCTTATAAAGCGGCGGTGAAGAACCCGGTAGAGGCATTGAGGTATGAATAAAAACTAAAGACTTTTAAGGGATGCTGGAGGCTGAAAAAAATTTGGGGATCCCTGTTTTTTTATTTCGTGAACAAAAGGATTATCAGAAATTAAATTGAAGTTTTTCAAACTTATCATATACATAAAAGTAAATTCTTATTAACTTGTCCTCTTTATCCTTGGGAATCATATCTAATTGTCAATTTGTAACTGGCCCTAAAGTACTGATTCCCAAAGATTTAAACAAATTCAAGCCACTGATTATCAGCTATTTTATGAACTTTTTTTTAATATTTTTCAACCCTTGATTCGCATAAATTGTGATAGAGGTGAGTTTTCGTCGAATACAGAGATAGCAAATGCAGAAATTTGTAAGATTTTTAAAATAGGTGAAAGAACCATTGACAGGACAAAGAAGAAGTTCATTGAAGAAGGATTTGAGCGTGTTTTGGATAGACGGCCCTTAACCCAAAATTACACAAAAAAGGTAGATGGGGATCTTGAAGCCAAGTTGGTGAAACTCTGTTGCAGCGAACCACCCGAGGGGTTTTCGAAATGGTCGCTCAGGCTCTTGGCCGACCAAATGGTCGAATTGAACTATGTGGACTATATCTCTCATGTGACCGTGAGAGAGGTTCTAAAAAAAACAAACTTAAGCCTTGGAAAGTAAAATGTTGGGTTATTCCGCCGGAACAAAGCAGCGAATTTGTAGCCAATATGGAACATGTGCTGGATGTATACAAGCTACCGTACGATGAAGATTATCGGTTGTATGTATGGATGAGTCGCCCAAACAATTGATAGAGGAAGTTGTATCGACGCCAATCATGCCAGGTCAGGAGGCCCGGGAGGTGAATATATCAGACATGGGATGGTTAATATTTTTATGGCAAATGAACCGTTAAAAGGGAAAAGACTGGTTGAGATCACGCAGTACAAAACAAAAAAGGACTGGGCTAAATTTATGAAGCGAATAGCTGACGAGATGCACCCAAGGGCAAAAAAGATAAGGCTGGTCATGGATAATTTCAAAATGCATGATGCCTCGGCTTTCTACGAGACATTTGTCCCGGAAGAAGCCAAGCGG
>JBFWIL010000003.1:0-30149 GCA_050256015.1 Mangrovibacterium sp.
TTTTATGCCCAGACCGGCCCCTATATCGGTATTGGGTTATCGGCCAAAGCAAAAAGCGGCGGCACAGAAGTGGATATCGATTTCGGAGACGGAGACGAAGAAATCAAACGTATGGATCTGGGACTAAACTTTGGAGCCGGAGTTGAGTTTAACATGTTACAACTGGGTATTAACTACGGCTTGGGACTGACTGATCTGGAAAACGCCAGCGAAGCCAAATACAAAAACAGGGTTTTCTCCATCACGGCAAGTTATTTCCTTGACTACTAAAAACCAAGCGGCACAAATCCGGGAACAAATATTCAATATTCCAATCAAGTTTTTGCTCAATTATTTCCCAAATAATTTCATGATCGATGCCGAGGGCTATAACAGGTTTGTACAGGCACCGGGAAAATCGTTTCCTCGGGCTCCTGTTCGGACTGAAAAAAAAGGGAGGAGAACCTCTGTCGGTGGCTTGCCCGGGATATCTTTTTGCCCGTAGCATGCTTAATACAACTCCGGCCCCGGCAGAGCAATGACCAGAATCAGGTAGAAGATGATCATCAGCGGATTAAAAAAGGCCAGGGCCACAAAAATCAGCCTGATTATCAGGGGATCAATGTCGGGGTTAATGTATTCGGAAATACCCCCACACACACCGGAAATGATCCGGTCTCTTGATTTTCTTAACCTTTTCATCTGTTTATTTTTTTGTTGTTAATGGTCAGAGCTTACCTTTTGCAAATAATCAAGCTCATGCGTGAGTTAATGATTAGTTACTCACAATAATGCCCGGACGGAAAAGACAAGGCTTTCAGTTGGGCTGTAAGCTGCCCTTTTTCATTTTTTCTTCCAGGCCCAGCGGGGTCATTTTCCAATATTTACCGACCATATCGCCGTCCCAGGTGTTCGACACATTCTCAATATCGTAAATGATCTCTTCCATCTTCTCTCCCAGGTATACGGCCTTCCCTTCCGGAACCTTAACTATAATGTCAACCCCCTGGTCCAGCCAACGCATACGATGTTCAACCAGAAAATACGGATTAAACAGGATTACAGAATCATTCCGCGTAAAAATATAACTGATGTTCTCCGCATTTTCCCGGGCATTTTCCAGGCTTCCTCCCCTGGCCTTTTTCCGAATCAGAATAACAAAATCGTCTGTATTACTTTTTTCCACATCCAGCCGGGGACTTCCCAGCAACAAAGGTTCTCCCTCATGAAAAACCACCTTCATCCTTTCCAGCCGGGCCTTTGGATCCACATCACTGTTAGCATACGGATCATTGCCAAGCTTAAGATAAAGGGTCTTGCAATCCGGACAATCAACAAGCTGACTTTTGCTGATCGTGGTCCGCTGGCTGTAATTCCGGATCTGGCTCAGGGTGACCACCGAAAAGGTGATCAGGGCAGCAAGCCATACCACCAGGGCACTGAAAAAGATCATCCGGTTGTTCGACTTGTACCGGAAAACCATTTTGGTACCGGCAAACAGGATGCCCAGCAGGGGAATGCCCACCAAAAAGCCAAGTGCAATCATCATGACCGAAAGCGAACCGGAAGGGATAAAGAAATGAGCCAGATACGGTACTTGAAAGTCAGGATGAATATTCCCCAGCCATGGAATAGCCTCCAGAAAAGAATGTCCGACGGAAAGCGAAAGAATAAAACCAATCAGCCCTACAAAACCGCCCAAAATCAGAAATATGCCGGCCAGAATCACAATCACTTTAAGAACAACTTTCAGAACATTATACCCTATATCGCCGGCCCGTCCCATGCGTTCCCGTCCCTTCTCGTAACACTCAGAATTGCGGAATCTGCGATAGCTTTCCTTTACCTCACGGACTTCATCCTTAATTGATTTTTCAATATTAGACACCGTGGCCTCCTGCCCGCGCATTTCCAGCTTTTCGGCCGTGGTTTTGGCCTTCGGAACTGCAATCCAAAGCATCAAATAAACCAGCAGGGCAATCCCGGCACTGATCCAGAACAAAATAAAAAAGATGATTCGCAAAACCACTGGATCAATATTAAAATAAGCGCCCATACCCGAGCATACCCCTCCCAGCACACGGTGGTCCGGATCGCGGTACATGCGGCGCTTTACCCGATAACCGGACGAAGCAGCCGGTTCCTCATTCTTTTCTTCTTCTGCTGCTTCCCCTTCGGTAAAATCTTCCGGTTTGCCCATCCGGCAAATCACTTCGTCCACCCAACTGTCCAGGATAACATCCTTCCCCTCGGCTTCCATTTTTTTTTCGAACAATTCCGCGATACGCGCTTCAATATCCTGAAGGATCTCCCGGCCGTCTGCTTCTGAACCAAAATGGAGGGAAAGCATATGCAGGTATTCCCGCAATTTTTCATAAGCATCTTCCTCAATATGAAAAACACTGCCGCTTATGTTTATCGTAAATGTCTTTTTCATTTGTTGTTCGTTATATATTTCTGAGCGTATCGAAACCAGACGGTGTCTGACTTCCGGTGATACGCACCGTGTTGGCTTTCGTTACATGCTATGATTTCCTGTTTTTAATGGCTGTAACCGCACTCACCAGTTCGTCCCAGGATCTGCCGAGTCCCTGGAGAAATTCCTTTCCCCTGGCGGTAAGCTCATAATACTTGCGGGGCGGACCCTGAGTCGACTCTTCCCAGCGGTAGGCCAGCAATCCGTCGTTTTTCAGCCGGGTTAGCAGGGGATACAGTGTCCCTTCCACAATAATCATTTTCGCATTCTTCAGCTCATCAATGATATCGCTGGCATAAAGTGGCTTTCCGTCCAGAACAAGCAAAATGCAATATTCCAGAACCCCCTTCCGCATCTGTGCTTTTGTATTCTCAATCTTCATGACTCTCCCTGTTTATACACCACAATCAGCACCTGCATCTCCAATCCGGATCAATTATTCCAGAACCGTTTATCAATCATCCAGGTTTCCAGCTTCAGCTCATCTTCCCGTTCAGGGGTAAAGCGGCTGCAAAAATAACTTTCGCTGGTCATCCAGGTTTCGATTTCAAGAGGAATATCACTTTCCTCCTGCAGGATTGACCGGTACGCTCCAAAAAACACCTCATCGGTCATCCAAGCTTCGATCTCAAGAGGTAAATCAAAGGCCCTTTCCGCCAAAAACCCGCCGTTTCCTGCCCTGACCTGCAGGTCAAGTTCCGCCCGGACAGGTTCTGCTTCCGGAGCGGCTTCCCCGGATGCACTCACCATCAGGATGGCGGTCTTCCCAAAGCTGTTATAACTTAAAATCTGCTTCATCAATCCCTGGGCACTGACTGTAAAACTCAGCAAAATAACGCTTACAACAACGGCACCTGCTCTCAGTACCAGGCTCCCGATCCGCATGTTTTTGCTTTTTTTGTTAAAATTAATCTTTTTCATGACTTGTTTCCTTTCCCTGTTTCGTTGTTTTTTAAAATTCTCTTTGAACGGTACTTCTGTTTTCTTTTGATTTGGCTTTGAGGCCCCGTTTTTTTAATAAGACGCAACGGGATTAAAACCGTTGCACATGTATAGAACTTTTTTAAAACTACTTCTGTTTTTTACATTGTTTCTTGCATTACAAATATACAACCTTTAACTAGTACTATGCAATACCTAATATCGTTTTTTTTAATATTTTTTACAAAGAGTAATTCATAAGACTGTAAGCCACTGCTTTAATAAGTGAAAAAATCCGGCGTAAATGAAACTGATTTTTAACCGGTTATTAATCCATGCTTCATAACAATATCGTTGATTTGCTTACGGGTTAATCAAAAAAACAGATTCAGTATATCATGTCTATATGGAAACAATTACAAAACTCAACCTCATGAAAAATTTATCGTTCATTATCACCTGTTCTCTCATGATGCTATTCCTCCCCGGCACCTATGCCCAGCTAACCACCTCCGGCATAACGGGAGAGGTAACCGCCCCCGATAAGCAGACACTGCCCGGAGCCTCTGTTTTGCTGATCCATGAGCCGACAGGAACCAGTTACGCAAGCTCGACCAACGCTTCGGGAATTTTCAACCTGTCGAACCTGAACCCCGGCGGACCCTATACCCTGACCATTTCCTACATCGGCTTTTTTCCATATAAAAAGGAAGACATCAGGCTAAACCTGGGACAAAATCTGCGGATTAACATTTCCCTTGCCGAAAGCAGCTCCGAACTGGAAGAAATTCTGGTGATCGGGGCCGGCGTACAGGCCAGCGCCACCACAACAGGATCCAAAACCACTGTTTCCAACGAACGGATCAACACCATGCCTTCCATTAGCCGGGGCATCAGCGATATTGCCAGACTTAGCCCACAGGCCAGAGTAAACAGCTCAGGCGGACTGGAAATTGCCGGTCAAAACAGCAAATACAACTCCTTTACCATTGACGGGGCAGTGCAAAATGACGTATTCGGACTGGCCAGCAGCGGCACCAACGGCGGACAAATCGGCATCAATCCGATGAGCATGGATATCATCGACCAGATCACCATTACGTTGTCTCCGTACGACGTGACGCAAAGCGGATTTTCCGGAGCAGGGATCAACGCCGTAACCAAGAGCGGAACCAATACTTTTTCGGGCTCCGTCTATGACTATTACAGAAATGAGCAGCTGGCCGGCAAAACACCGACCGACAACGATGAGTTTAAACGAACGAGACTGGACGAATTTACATCGAATACCACCGGCTTCACCCTTGGCGGTCCCCTGCTCAAAAACAAACTGTTCTTCTTCACAAACGTAGAGATCCAACGTGACAAAACCCCCAAACCCTATGATTTTTCCACTTACACCGGTTCTGCCACAAAAAGTGAACTGGAAGCCCTGGAAAGCAAAATGGGAACAGACTATGGTTACAACCCGGGAAGCTTTGAAAACACGGAAGAGAAACTGGACGCAGAGAAATTCTTCGTAAAAGTGGACTGGAACATCAGTCCGCAGCATAAATTTTCCATCCGGCATCAATATTCAAAAGGTAAAAGCCTCAGTCCGGGAACATCATCCACGACCAGCATCTATTTTTCAAATACAGGGATTGATTTTGTATCGACCACCAACTCCACAACGGCCGAGCTGAAAAGTATCTTTGCCAACAAATATGCGAACAGGCTGATGCTGGGCTATACCAATGTGGATGACAACCGCGACCCTATGGGCGATCCATTCCCCTACGTATACTTCACCAGCGAAAAAATAGGACTGGGAAGCGAACAATACTCGACGGCCAACAGGCTCAAGCAAAAAGTGTTCAGCTTTACCGATAATTTCAGCATTTACGCGGGAAAACACAACATCATCCTGGGCATGCATCACGAGTATTACGATTTCTTCAATGTTTTTATCCGCCAAAACTACGGGTATTATGCCTTTGCAAGCCTGGCCGACTTCATGGCCGGCAATCCGGCTACCCGCTATCAGAGAACCTTTTCGAATGTGGATGAAATTACCGGCGACGGCACTTCTGCTGCAGCCGAATTTAAATTCCTGCAGCTGGGTTTTTACGCCCAGGATGAATTGCAGCTTAACGATCGTTTGAGCCTGACCTACGGCTTACGGATCGATATTCCGAAATACCTGGACGACCCGCGCGAGAATACCGATTTTAACAAATACGTGATTCCTTACCTGGAAACACAGTATGCGGTAAACTTCAAGGGAGCCAGAACAGGGAAGGCCCCCGGAGCGACGGCCCTTTTCTCCCCCCGACTGGGTTTTGACTGGGATATACGTGGAGATAAAAGCCTGCTTCTACACGGAGGTATGGGCCTGTTTACCAGCCGGATCCCGTTCGTATGGCCGGGGGGTATGTTCAACAACAACGGTATGACCGTAGGGGCAATTGACGTAAAAACATCCGGTTCTCCTGAGTTGGTATTTAATCCAGACTGGGACAAGCAGCCTTCCGTACAGGGTTCGCCCTCGGGACAAATCGATCTGTTTGCCGAAAACTTTAAAATGCCCCAGGTATTCCGCAGCAATCTGGCCCTCGACAGAAAATTGGACAATGGTATCTCGGCAACCATAGACCTTACCTTCACAAAAAACGTAAACAACGTCACCTATCAAAACCTGTTTATCCGGGACCTGGGGAAAAAGATGACCGGAACGGGCGACAACCGGACCATCTGGACCGACATCAACAGCGATGTGGATAACAACAGCGGAGCTTCGGGCAAATATACCGATGTTTATCTGGGTTCAAACACCAGTAAAGGACACAGCTTCAACCTCATGGTCCAGGCTGATAAAAAATGGGAAAACGGACTGTTTGCAAGCCTTGCCTACAATTACGGCAGAGCCAAATCGATCAACGACGGGGAATCTTCACAAAACTCCTCCCAATGGAGAGTAGCCAATGCTCACGGGCGAAACAGGCTGAATATGGGATATTCCGTCTATGATCCGGGACACCGCATTCTGGTCAGCGTGTCCTATAAATGGGAATACAGCAATTTTGCCAACACCACCTTTTCCGTTTTTTATAACGGACAATCCGGTCAGACATACTCCTACGGCTATGACAATGGTGTTTCGGCCTATGCCGGACCGGCAGGCGACAATACCGACGGGAAAGATCTTAGCCTGATCTACATCCCCGAAAATCAGGGCGACATCATTCTGGTAGACGACGACGCTTATACGGCTGCGCAGCAATGGAGTGATCTGAGCGCCTTCATTGAAGACCATAAATCGCTGAAAGAACACAAAGGAGAGTATTTCAGAAGAGGATCGGAAAGGCTGCCTTTTGAAAATGTGGTAGACCTGAAAGTGATGCAGGAATTCAAATTCAGGGTTTCTCCCACCCGCCAAAACCGCATCCAGATAGCACTCGACATCTTCAACTTCACCAACCTGCTGAACAAAGACTGGGGAAGAATGCACTATGCCGACGGCGACTACAATGTATTTCCCATTCTGAAATTCGCGGGCTACCGGGACGACGGCACGACCCCAACCTATACCTATTGCAATAAAAAAGGGAACGATACCTGGGGCATAGACGACTCCGGACTGCAAAGCTCAAGATGGCAGGCACAATTCAGTATCAGGTATATTTTCTGACATGCACTCCTGTTTGCTTTCCCTTTCCGGAAAAAAGGATGTCTCAAAAACCAGAGGCATCCTTTTTTGTTGAACCAAACGACTTGCTTTTGATCCATTTTATTAGCACATTTGTACCTACCGGTACCTACCGGTTTGACCTGGCCGGAAACGCAAGGATCCGGTCGTTGTATTACCTGAGAATTTAATGTAAGGAAAACCTAATTTTTAAACCCATGAAAAAAAACAACCGGCTTCTGATTGTCAGCCTGCTCTTCGTCGTGCTGTCGTGCACAAGCACCTATGAAAACGTGCCCTGGGAAGAACCGGATCCCAAACCCTGGGAAGAGCCCGCCATCACCCACATCAACAAAGAAAAGCCCCGGGCTTCCTTTGTTCCTTTTGCCAGCCGCGAACAGGCACTGACAGACGATCTGTGGGCTTCTTCTTTTGTCCAGTCGATGAACGGCACCTGGAAATTCCATTTGTCTCAAAATCCGGATGAACGTCCATACTGGTTCTTTAAAAACGATTTCCGCAGCCGCAACTGGGACGGGATTGAAGTTCCTTCCAACTGGGAGTTGCAGGGCTTCGACTATCCCATTTACACCAACGTAACTTATCCGCACGCCAAAACCCCGCCCATCATTCAAAAGCACTACAATCCGGTGGGCTCTTATAAACGCAGTTTTACGGTTCCCTCCGGATGGAGCGGAAAGGAAGTGTTTATTCATTTCGGGGCAGCCGGCTCGTCTCTTAACATATGGGTAAACGGGCAATATGTGGGTTACAGCGAAGACAGCAAAACCCCGGCCGAATTCAACATCACCCCTTTCCTGAAAAGAGGGAAAAACATGCTGGCCGCAGAAATTTTCCGCTGGAGCGATGCCAGCTACCTGGAAGATCAGGATTTTTGGCGTCTGAGCGGAATTACCCGGGACACTTACCTGCTGGCCCGGGAAAAGCAACACATACGCGATTTCAGCGTACGGGCCGGACTCGACTCCACTTACGCCAACGGAACATTTAAACTGGAAGCCGAGGTCGTAAACTACGGCACAGGAAACCGGAAGCTGACACTGGAAGCCGAACTGACGGACGGGGAAACTGTGGTAAAAAATTACACCCGCACGGTAGACCTCTCCGCAAACAGCACAACCGCAGTGATCAGCGACAGCCTGCCGGGGGTGAAACTGTGGTCGGCCGAAATTCCCAATCTGTACCAACTGCTGATCTGCCTGAAAGATGAGGACGGTCGGATCTTGGAAGTAATCCGCCAGGAGGTGGGCTTTCGCAGCGTCGAAATAAAAAATGCCCAGCTCATGGTAAACGGCATTCCCATCTACATTAAAGGAGTCGATCTTCACGAGCATCACGAAAAAAACGGGCATGTAGTAGACGAAGCCACCATGCTGGAAGATATCCGGCTCATGAAAGCCCATAACATCAATACGGTACGGACTTCCCATTACCCCCAGCCCGAACGCTGGTACCAGCTTTGCAACCGGTTCGGACTGTACGTCATTGACGAAGCCAATATAGAATCGCACGGCATGGGCTACGGACCCGAATCGCTGGCTAAAAACCCGGCATGGGGAGCCGCTCACCTGTACCGAACCCGAAACATGTATGAACGCGACAAAAACCAGCCCTCGGTAATCATCTGGTCCCTGGGCAACGAGGCCGGAAACGGTTTGAATTTCGAAGCCACATACAGCTATCTGAAAAAAAAGGACGGCAGCAGGCCTGTTCAGTACGAACAGGCTCACGGCGGAACCAACACCGACATTAACTGTCCGATGTACGCTCCCATGGAGCAGATGGAGCACTATGCAAAAAGCAAACAGGAAAAACCCCTGATCCAGTGCGAATACGCGCATGCCATGGGAAACAGCGTCGGGAATCTGCAGGATTACTGGGACCTGATCGAACAATATAATGTTCTTCAGGGAGGTTGCATCTGGGACTGGGTTGACCAGGGACTGCTTAGCTCCAATGCGGAAGGAGAAACATACTGGGCTTACGGGGGAGACTTTGGCCCGGATACGGTTCCCTCGGACGGTAACTTCTGTATCAACGGACTGGTGAACCCCGACCGGGGAGTAAAACCGGCCCTGCTTGAAGTAAAAAAAGTATACCAGAACATCGGCTTTAAAGCGGTTAACCTGAAACAGAAAACAGTTGAGATTATCAACAAACACAGCTTTACCGACCTGGATGAATTTGACATCGGCTGGACCATAACGGCCGATGGCTCCGTGCTAACGGAGGGCCGGCTGGCTGATTTTTCCCTGAAACCCAGGGAAAGCCGAATCATCCAACTGGATTATACCATTGATCCGCAACCCAGCACCGAATATTTTCTGAATTTCTCGGCCAAGACAAAAACAAAAAAGGGCATAATCCCTGCCGGATTTGAACTGGCTTCCGAACAACTGCAACTGCCGGTTTATCTGCCGGCCCGGCAGACAGCCCCAGACAGTTTCCCCGCCATCGAAAGCAGCGAAAATGAAAGCCAAATCATTATTCAAAACAGGGATTTCAAACTGGTATTCGATAAAAATGCCGGGATGCTGGAACAATATACCAGCAACGGCACGGAGCTGTTGCTTTCGGGTCCGGTTCCCAACTTCTGGCGGGCTCCCACAGACAACGACCTGGGAAACAACCTGCACAAGCGGGCTGCAATATGGCGGAAAGCCGGAGAACGACGAAAAGTAACCCTGAGCTGCCTGGACCAGGTTTCAGGCAACCGTGTTAAAGTAACCTTCCATTTTGATTTACTGAATGAACAAGACGAGAAAATTGCCGCATACCAGTCGGTTTACACAGTGCTGGGCAATGGCGATATTCTGGTGAACAACGACTTTAAGATGAGCAGCAACGAACTGCCTGAGGTTCCTTTACTGGGCATGAACCTGGTCATGCCCCGGCAGTTTGACCGAATCAGCTGGCTGGGACGCGGTCCGCAAGAGTCATACCAGGACCGCAAAACCGGAGCCTTTATCGGTCTCTACTCAGGGACAATAGCAGAACAGTACTTTCCCTACGTGCGGCCCCAGGAGAACGGCAACAAAACCGATGTACGCTGGGCCGCCGTAACCGACAGTGCGGGCTGCGGATTACTTTTTGTGGGAGCTCCCCTGCTGGAGATCAGCGCCCACCACAATATCATGGAAGACTTTGAATCGCTCTACCGGCCTTCCGAAAAAATGAAAGGAGGGAAAATTCCCCCGCAGCGGCACATCAACGATGTGAAACCGCGTAACCTGAGCTCGGTCAATATCAACTTCAAACAAATGGGCGTGGGAGGCGATAACAGCTGGGGAGCCTGGACACACGAATCCTACCGTTTGACAGGGAAACATTACAATTACTCCTTCCGGATGAAAGCCCTCACGAACGGGGATGATCCGGTAAAACTGGCCAAACAGGCACTGCCCCGCTAAAAAAAAGGCTTTCCCTTAATTCCTCAGTGAGGGGGTCCCTGTTCCCGGGACCCCCTTGTTTTTTCGCATCCTGACCGGAACCGAACCCGTTTCCTGATTTCCTTCTCCGTGGAAGGGAACAACATGCCGTTCCTGACACAAAGAACAGAGTACGGAAACATTTCAGACATCTTTGTGTTTTTTAAACCTGATTTCGTATTTTTGCAATCTGATTCTTTCGTGAATAAAGGAATGCTGCTATGAAAAAAGAACAGGTTCGGGAAATGCTTGAAAAATACGGGTACATTACGGAAGCCAAAGACCCGCAGTTGAAGCTGACTGAAGAGATCAACCGCCTGAGAAAAGAGAAGAATGCCGTCATTTTAAGTCATTATTATGTAGACGGCGACTTACAGGATATCGCCGACTTTGTGGGAGACAGCCTGCAACTGGCCCAACAGGCCGCCAGGACGGAGGCCGACATGATTGTGTTTGTGGGGGTTCACTTTATGGCCGAAACAGCCAAGATACTCAATCCATCCAAAAAAGTGATCCTGCCCGACCTGAAAGCCGGCTGTTCGCTGGCCGAATCGGCTCCGGCAGACAAATTCCGGGAATTCAAGGCGCAATACCCCGACCACAAGGTGATCTCTTACATAAATTGCACAGCCGAACTGAAAACCATGACAGATGTGGTGTGTACATCTTCCAATGCCGCTCGCATTGTAAACAGCTTTCCCGAAGATGAAAAGCTGATCTTTGCCCCCGACCGCAACCTGGGCAATTACCTGAACAGCATTACGGGCCGTAATATGGTGCTCTGGGACGGATCGTGCATGGTCCATGAAAAATATTCGCTGGAAAAAATCATTGCACTGATGGAACAACATCCCGAGGCCGAATTCATTGCTCATCCGGAATGTGAAAAACCGGTCCTGCTGATCGCCCGGCATATCGGATCGACATTCTCCCTGCTGAATTACGTTCAAAAAAGCCCGGCCCGGAAATTCATTGTAGCCACAGAAAGCGGAATTCTGCATCAAATGAAAAAAGCCTGTCAGGACAAGATCTTCATTCCTGCTCCGGCCAACGACTCGACCTGTGCCTGCAATGAATGCAGCTACATGAAACAAAACAGCCTGCTGAAGTTGTACCGCTGCATGAAATACGAACAACCTGAAATACAGCTCCCGGAACCGGTCATGAAGGAAGCCCGCAAGCCCATTGAACGTATGATGGAACTTTCCGTCTGAACCTTTTTCATGTTTTCAACACAATTTTCGCCCCTGCTGTGGAGTAAATACACCGGTTATTTGCTTATAACCGGTCTTTTTGCAGGATTATGCCAAGCCTTCTGTCTGAATGCAAAAACCTAAATCAGCTGCTCAGCACGGCCGGCATAAGTACGGTTGCGCAACAGCAAAAACAGCAGCACTGTAAGCACCAGACTCAGCAGGGCTGCAGGATAGCCGGATGTCAGTTTTTCTCCCCAGACAGAAAAAGGTTCGAAAACCTCAGGATGCTGTTTCTCTACGTAAAGCAGCAACACCCCCAGTGCGTTATTCACAAAATGACTGAGCACGGGCAGCCAGAGCGAACCGCTGTATACCAGCATATAACCAAAGGCAGCGCCCAGCACCATACGGGGCACAAAGCCGTAAAACTGAAAATGCAGGGCACTGAACAGAAAGGCAGCAATCCAGATCCCTGCATGGTGACTCCGGCTCATCCCGGTAAAAATACGCTGAACCACCCCCCGGAACAAAAACTCCTCTCCCAGGGCCGGGATTACGGCTATCAGCAGCAGGTTAAACAAAAGTCCGCCCAGACTTTTCACCTCCATAAACCTGTCAATCAGCGCCGCGGCCTGATCTTCCATTTGCCGCATCCAGGCTTCGGTCCCGGCTAGGAAACCGGGCAGATGCATTGCACTGTTCAGCTCGCCGGTCCACGACACAAAAGGGTTAATTACCAGCACCACCAGTACAGAAATCAGTATCCCGATCCGGCCGGCCGGCCGGTCGAGATGCAGATAGCCCCGGGCATTCCCGCAGAAAAGCCAGCCCAGGATAAAAGGAGGCACAACAAAAAGGGCGGTCGACTGCACCAGCTGGAAATACTTCAGCAGAGCCACTGCTGAAGGCCCGTCCAGACTGGCTCCGGAGAGGACCTGTACCATACGCGGCAAGCCGGTAAAAGGAATGGCTGCCAAAACGGAGATTACAAACAAAAAAACAAAACAGATCAGCACCACAAAGGCGGTCATGATAAGCTGATACCAGGGTTTAATCCCGCGAAATGCCGTAAATACCATGGCTATGTCATTTAAAAAATCAAAGATAAAGCTTTATCCTTATCCCGACTCAACCGGCATTGCCGTAATTTACCTGCAGGTCGCCATAATGTTGAACGATCTCCTCCAAAATTTGTTGCAGCTGGTTCATCTCATCGGCCTGCAGCAGCCTGATCCGGTGCTGGCGGAAATCGGGCAAGCCGGGAAAATATTTGGCGAAATGCCTGCGCATCAGCAATATGCCGGTACGCACACTGTCTTTCCAGTCGACCGACAACTGCAACTGCTCGCGTACATTTTCCACAATTTCACGGACAGTGGGCGAAGGCATGCACTCTCCGGTATGCATGTAATGCCTGATCTCCCGGAAAATCCAGGGCCTGCCGATTGCGGCCCGTCCGATCATCAGTCCGTCGACCCCGCTCTCCTGCAGTCTGGCTACTGCCGAAAGCGGATCATCAATATCTCCGTTGCCGATGATGGGAATGCGGATGGCCGGATCGTTTTTTACCCCGGCAATCAGCGACCAGTCTGCCAAACCGGTATACAACTGCCTGCGCGTGCGTCCGTGAATGGCCAGGGCGGCCACCCCGGCATCCTGTAAACGCAAGGCGGCTTCCCTGATCACCAGCGAATTCTCATCCCAGCCCAGCCTGGTTTTGGCCGTCACCGGCAGGGATACCGCTTTCACAATAGCCGCTGTCATCTGCTGCATCTTATCCAGGTCCTGCAGCATACCGGCCCCGGCTCCCCGGCCGGCAATCTTTTTCATCGGACAACCGTAATTGATATCAATAAAATCGGGTTCAAAACTCTCTGCCACCCGGGCCGCTTCCACCATGGCCTCAATCCGGTTTCCGTAAATCTGAATGGCCACCGGCCGGTCAAACGCAAACAGACACATCTTTTCCCGGGTCTTTTTCACATCCCGGATCAACGCTTCGGAGGAAATGAATTCCGTATACATTACATCGGCCCCGAATTTCTTACACATATAACGGAAAGACTTGTAGGTTACATCCTCCATTGGCGCAAGAAACAGGGGCGTTTCTCCCAGATCGGTGGTTCCGATAATCATACCGTTCTTTTTTCGTTGCAAAGGTAAAAAATTAAATGTACGGAAACCCGAACAGCTGTTTCGTAACATCGTACCAAGATCGCCGCACTCCCGGGACTGCCCCTGTTGATCTGATCCGTGCGAGGATTGCAGTCAGGTAGTAGCGCTCAGGTTGTTTTTTGCTATTTTTGTATCGATGATCGACCAGAACACCATAGAACGTATTATGGAAGCCGCAGAAATCACCACCGTGGTCTCCGAGTTTGTCAGCCTGAAGAAGCGTGGAGTGAACCTGCTGGGGCTGTGCCCGTTTCATAATGAGAAAACCCCTTCTTTTACCGTCTCCCCGGCTAAAGGCATCTATAAATGCTTCGGCTGTGGCAAAGGCGGAAATGCCGTTAACTTTATCATGGAGCACGAATCGCTCAGTTACCCGGAAGCCCTTCGCTGGCTGGCCGCCAAATTCCACATTGAAATCCGGGAGGAAGAAGAAAGCGAGGAGCAAAAACAGCTGAAAGATGAGCGGGAAAGCATGATGATTGTTTCGGCCTATGCCGGAAAATATTTTGCACGCTACCTGTGGAATGAGAACGAGGGGCGGACCATCGGACTGGGCTACCTGCGGGAAAGGGGGCTGCGCGATGAGATCATAAAAAAGTTTGAACTCGGCTTCTGCCCGGACTGCAGGGACCGGTTTACCCGCGAGGCACAGAGGCATGGCTACAAAACGGACTTTCTGGAAAAAACGGGACTGACCATCCGGCGCGAGGACTGGGTACGCGACCGCTTCGCCGGACGGGTCATGTTTCCCGTCCACAACCTGGCCGGACGGGTGATCGCCTTTGGCGGACGGATCCTGAAAGCCGACAAAAACACAGCCAAATACCTGAACTCTCCCGAATCGGAAATATACCACAAAAGCCGGGTACTTTACGGCATCTACCAGGCCAAAAGAGACATTACCCGGCTGGACAAGTGTTACCTGGTGGAAGGCTACACCGATGTGCTGGCCCTGCACCAGTCGGGAATCACCAATGTGGTGGCCTCTTCGGGCACTTCACTGACCCAGGAACAGATACGCCTGATCAAGCGGTTCAGCCAGAACATCACCATACTCTACGACGGCGACGACGCCGGCATCAAAGCTTCCCTGCGGGGAATCGACCTGATCCTGGAAGAAGGGGTAAACGTGCGGGTGTTGCTGCTGCCTGAAGGAGAGGATCCCGACTCCTTCGCCCGCTCCCGGAGTTCGGGAGAACTGCAGCACTTTATCGAAGAAAACGAAACCGATTTTATCCGCTTTAAAACCCGGTTGCTGCTTAAAGAGACCCAAAATGATCCGGTGGAACGGGCCCGGCTGATCAACGATATAGTCCGGTCCATTTCCGTAGTTCCCGACTTGGTTACCCGTTCGGTTTACATCCAGGAGTGCAGTGCGCTGATGAACGTTCCTGAAGAAGTGCTCTACACGGAAATCCGAAAGCTCCAGCTCAGGCAGTCGGACGAAATCCGGAAGGCTGCTCTCCGGAAACGGAGCCGGCCTGTCACGCAGCCGGCAGTGGCTTCCCGTCCGGCAGCCAACCGTTGCGAAAACGAGGAAAGGGAGATCATCCGTATCCTGCTGAAGTATTTTCACCGGGAACTTTTTGAGGTGGAAAACGAAGCGAGCGGAGAAACGGAAATCATTACTGTAGGACAATTTGTACTGGAAGAAATCGAAGAGGACGGACTGCAATCGGATAATGCACTGATCGGGCAAATGCTGCAGCTTTTTGCCCAAAACATGGAGGTTACCGGTTTCCGGCCCGCCACCTTTTTCATTCAGCACAGCAACCAACAGATCAGCAGTCTGGCTGCCGACCTGCTGACCGAAAAATATACGGAAAGCAAACGCTGGAAAAAGGGCGGGGCCTACGTAGAGTCGGAAGAGGAAATCCTCGACCTGTTGGTTCCCCGCATCGTACAGGAATACAAGCTGCGTAAGGTAAAAGACATGCTCCACCGGCTGGAACAGCAGATCAGTAAGGCATCCGAGACAAAAGACCTGGACCGGATCATGGAATGCCAGAATCAATACATCAACCTGAAGAAAGTAGAAAAACATCTCTCCCAGCAATTGGGCAACCGGGCAATAATCTGAAAAAACCGAATACGATGAGAACCCTGTTCATTGAAGACCGGAAAAAAATTGAAGCGATAATCCGTTCCTGCAAGACCTGTTACCTGGCCGTAAACGATGCGGGCAAGCCCTATGTGCTACCTATGAACTTCGGTATGGACGGCAATTGCATCATTCTGCACGGAGCCCGGGAAGGCAGGTTATGGGAATGCCTGCACCGGAATCCGGAAGTCTGCATCAACTGGACCCTGGGCGAAGAACTGGCCTGGCAGGACAAGCACGTGGGCTGCAGCTACCGGGTACGTTCCCGATCGGTTATCGTGGAAGGAACGGCCGGCATTGTGGAAGATCCTGAAGAGAAATACCGTCTTCTCCAGGTGCTAATGGCCCAGTACAGTGACCGGGAGTTCAGATTCGGGGCTCCTTCGGTATGCAATGTGGCCGTTTACCGCGTGCCGGTAAACCGGATCACGGCCAAAGCCTTCGGGGTGCCTGCCCGGGTTCGTCCGGGAAAAGGGAAAGGAGGCCGCCCGTGATCCTGGTGACGGGAGGAACCGGACTGGTAGGTGCGCACCTGCTGTTCGAACTGCTTGGCTCGGGCCGGAAAATACGTGCCCTGAAACGAAAATCTGGCGACCTGCGCCTGGTAAGACGAATTTTTTCCTACTATTCCGAAGAACCGGACCGGCTGATGCAACAGATCGAATGGACAGAAGGCGATATACTGGATTATGCCGGTATGGAGGAACAGACCAAAGGAATCGATGTGATCTACCACTGCGCCGCCATGGTCTCCTTTCATGCAGACGACCGGAACAGCATGGTAAACAACAATGTGCAGGGAACGGCCAACCTGATCAATGCAGCCCTACAGCAGGGAGTAAAACGGTTCTGCCACGTTAGCTCCATCGCCGCGCTGGGAAAAACCACCGACGGGACGGAGATTAACGAAGAGACCTACTGGACCCCTTCCCGCCAGAAGACAAGCTACAGCCTAAGCAAATTCTTTTCGGAAATGGAAGTATGGCGGGGAATGGAAGAAGGGCTGGAAGCCGTAATTGTGAATCCTTCCATCATCCTGGGACCGGGTCACTGGGACATGGGCAGCCCCAAATTTTTTCAGGCGGTCTGGAAAGGGCTGAAATACTACACCCGGGGGGAAACCGGTTTTGTGGATGTGCGCGACGTAACCCGGGCCATGCTGCTGTTAACCGGAGACGACCATTTCCGCGAGACCAGAAACCAGCGCTTCATCCTGAACGCGGGCAACATAAGCTACCGGAAATTTTTCAACCGGATTGCCGACACCCTGGAACGTCCCCGCCCAAAGACCTTCGCCTCCGACCTGATTCTACAACTGGCCTGGCGGGGAGCCCGTATGGCCAGTCTTTTTTCCGGGAAACGCCCGGCAATCACCCGGGAAACCGTTTCCGGCTCAAACACAATCAACCATTACAACGGCAGCAAAATCTGCCGGCTGACCGGCTTCAGCTACCGCAGCCTGGAAGAAACGATCAGTGATATCGGCAAATTGTTTCTGAAAGACCTCAGTCTGTAATTTCTTTCCAGACCAAGGCACTGGCCCCTACAATGGCCGCGTCGCCTGGTTTCAGCAAAGAAGGCAGCACCCTGATCTTTCCCCTAAAGATTGGCAGCAGATTATCTTCCAGACTTTCCCTGACCGGTTTGAATATATACTCGCCAGACGCCGTGGGACCGCCAAACAGGAAAATAGCTTCCGGACTGAGATGATGAACCGTGTCGGCCAGACCCTGTCCAAGCCATCTGCCCGTCTGTTCAAAAACTTCCAGCGCTACGCGGTCTCCCTTTTCGGCAGCCTCAAAAATCATCTTTGAATCCAGCTCCCGAAAAGATTTTCCGGCCAGCAGACTGTCGGCAGCATTATCACGCACCATGATTTCAAAAGCAGTTCGCTTCATCCCCGGAGCCGAACAATAGGCTTCCAGATGTCCGCGGGCCCCGCAACCGCAAAGCCGTCCCCCGGGAATCAGCATGGTATGCCCGCATTCTCCCGCAAAACCGTCATGTCCGTATACCAGGTTGCCGTCGACCACCACCCCGCTCCCCACACCGGTCCCCAGGGTGAACATAACAAAATTCTTCATTGCGCTGGCTCCCCCATAGATCATTTCGCCTATAGCCGCGGCATTGGCATCGTTGGTCAGGGCCAGAACCTGCATCTCTCCAAAGTTCTGCCTTAGCAACTGCACCAGCGGAACCACCCCCTTAAAAGAGAGGTTCGGAGCATATTCAATCGTTCCTTTGTAATAATTCCCGTTGGGAGCCCCGATCCCGATCCCCAGCACTTCCAGGTCGCTGTTAACCAGTCTGACCGAGTCTATCAGTTCCCTGACCGAAGCAGAGACCTCCGATACATAGCGGTTCACATCTCCATGCGAAGGAGTTTTAATCGAGCTTTTCATCATGACATGACCTTCCCGGCCAACAATACCGATAGCAGTATTGGTCCCACCAATGTCAATTCCGACAGCAACCTGTTTCATAGCTTGTTCGTTTTAATGGTTTAAATCTTCCGTCTCCGGTACCGGAAACCTTTCTGACAAATTTAAACATTCAATCCGGAAAACAGACATCCGGGAGCAGAAACCGCATCTTTTCAGGGGAAAGCCGCTTTGAAATCCTATCTTTGTATCGGAACCAAACCAGACAGGCATGAGCTACACGGCAAATCCGGACCGCTACGGCACCATGCCCTACCGTCGTTGCGGACGGTCGGGAATTAAGCTGCCGGCCCTTTCCCTGGGACTCTGGCATAATTTCGGGGAAGTGGACGCATTAAAAAACAGTCGTCAAATTGTTCTCCGGGCCTTTGACCTGGGAGTCACTCATTTCGACCTGGCAAACAACTACGGTCCACCTCCGGGCTCGGCCGAGGAGAATTTCGGGCGTATTCTCAGCCAGGACCTGCAGGTACACCGCGATGAGCTGATCATTTCCACCAAAGCCGGCTACCTGATGTGGCCCGGACCATACGGCAACTGGGGAAGCCGGAAATACATGCTGGCCAGCCTGGAACAGAGTCTGAAACGCATGAAACTGGACTACGTGGATATTTTTTACTCCCACCGGCCCGACCCGGAGACTCCCCTGGAAGAGACCTTGGCGGCCATGGACCAGGCCATTCGCCAGGGCAAGGCCCTGTATGCCGGGATATCAAACTATCCGCCGGAACAAACGCGGGAAGCAGCCCGCATTCTGAGGGAACTCAACACGCCCTGCCTTATTCACCAGTTCCGCTATTCCATGTTTGAACGGAAACCAGAACAGGGCCTCCTGGATGTGCTGGAAGCGGAAGGTATAGGATGCATAGCTTTTTCTCCCCTGGCACAGGGATTACTAACCAACAAATACCTGGGGGGTATTCCCGAAGGATCCAGGGCTTCCAAATCATGGAGTTTTCTGAAGCCTGAGCAGATAAAGCCGGCCCTGCATAAGGTAAGCCGGCTGAACGAGCTGGCCTTGCAAAGAAAGCAAAGCCTGGCCCAGATGGCTCTGGCCTGGCTGCTGAAAGACAAACGCATAACTTCCGTGCTGATTGGCGCCAGCTCAGTTGCCCAGCTTGAAAATTCGGCAGCCATGACCGCTTGCAAGGATTTCAGCAAAGAAGAACTTCAGACAATAGACCGTATCCTGGCAGGAAACTGATTATACGGGGGAAACTTACATTCCTGCTTCCCGCTGTGCGTCGGAGATCATCTTTTCATTGGCGGTGATCAGAAACTCCACACGACGGTTTTGTGCCCGGCCAGTCTCGGTGGCGTTATCGTATTTCGGATTCAGCTCTCCGTAGCCAACAGTTTTGATCCGGCTGCCGGCAATCCCATACTGAAGCAGGTAAGAAGCCACCGAACCGGCACGTTTTTCAGAAAGGGCCTGGTTATAGCTTTCCGAGCCTGAACTGTCGGTGTGCCCCTGAACCTCAATATCCGTATCCGGATAACTGTTCAGAATGGTTACCAGCTTGTCCAGGTTGGCCGTGGCGGCAGGAGTCAGACTATAACTGTTCAGGGCAAACAGAATATTGCTGTCAAATTCCACACTGATCGCTTCTCCCACACGCTCCACCCGGGCATCGGGTACAGAACGCTCAATTTCCTGTGCCTGTTTGTCCATTTTCCGGCCGATAATGGTACCTGCGGTACCACCCACAGCCGCACCGATCACTGTTCCCAAAGCCGTATTGCCGGATGCTTTGCCAATGACCGCGCCAACCGCTGCACCTCCGCCGGCACCGATCATGGCACCCTTTTGCGTTTTATTCATAGCCGCACAACCGCTCAGGATAAGCGCAAGCGACAGACCACCCAGCACAAACAAATTTTTTATTTTCATTCTTATAAATTTTAAGACATTGATCATATGTTTTGTAAACAAGCCGTTGCTTTTAATAAAAAAACTGCTAATCCCATTTTTCGTATTTACTCCGTTCTCCTGTCTACAAATCCTGTTCCAAAAAACTTCACAGAAAGCAAGCCCGCGAAACAAACGGGTTACTTTTTGAAAGAAAACACCGTTGTGCCGATGTTGTTCCCGTCGGCAAACACATCGACGGTGTAGTTACCCGGCAGGAACGGCTCCTCTCCCTCGTTATCCCAGAAAATATTCACCGGAAGTTCATTCCCCTCATAAGTCACCTCGCGAAAGGCCGAATAGGGTATCCTCAAATCCTCGAACTTAAAAAGGTTCCGGTTCGATTTGGTAAGCAAAATCTGATCGGGACGGAGAATGCGGATGTATATGTTCTTGCTTCCGCGCCTGGCGGTTACATTTTTACTCAGCACAAAGCTGATTCTCAGTTTCTCTGCTTTGGAGCGGTTGTTTATTTCACGTCCTTTCCTGTTAATCCCTGTCACGCTCAGATTCTGTGCTTCCAACTGGGCCGCCCGTTCCACCCGTTGCGAAAGGCGTTTCTTTTCTGCTTCCAGCGACTTGTTCCGCGACTCGACCTCCAGGTACTCCTGCTTAACCTGTTCATTCTCGGCCAACAGTTGCTGGTTCCGGCGGTTCAGGGAATCGACCTGGACGATGTAGTTGCGCATAATGCGACGCAAGGAACTCACTTCATCCTGATACCGGCTGATCTGCTCGTAGCTGGCTTTCTTCAGCTGGCCGATTTCCAGCATCAGGTCTTTTACCTGAGTACGGGCCATGAAAAGAGCCGAGTTAAGCGTATCGTTATCGGTTCTTAATTGATCATAACTAGCTACCATACCGCTCAGTTCCTCCTGCAACTGCTGCTTTTCAATGTTCAGGGCACCGACGATCCGTGCATGTTCGCCGCGCTGCAGAATAAGAAGCACCACGGCAACCAGCAAAATGACAGATAAAAAAACAACAAGCAGGTTGTTCCTCCGTTCCTTCTCCGTTCTGCCCAGTGAAAATCCTTTCTTTTTCCCTTCCGTATCAGCCATGATTTTTGCTTTATCCATTCCTTAACTTCACAAAAATAGTATTATTTTGGAGCTGTTCAAACACACCGGTCAGAATGCAGAAATCGGTTTTATGCGAAACAGGGAAGACAGTTCCGACTACGGGCTATCTCCCGGGGACCTGGAAAACCTGCAACTACCACAGTGAAATTTCAGGGACGACGACGCTGACCTGAGGAACGATTCCTGTTTTTCTGCACATCGGCATCTTCATCAATCAGCTTCTTCTTCAACTGCAGATCATCGGGTAAACTCCAGTTCTCACGAATCTCGAAGTTGGACCTGATTTTTAATATTTTCGGAAAATAAACCACCCGTTCGGGCTGCTCGCCTGCATCCAGATCACCCGCATCCCAGGACCCGTTTCGGTTCCTGTCAGAAATCAGCCGGATCTTGAATTTTTCCGGTTTCACAAAAGTGAATTCCACCAGTCCGTCGGATCCAAGGGGAAGCTGTTTAACCAGTTCTTCATTATCCGTATTTTTCAGCAACTGAACCAGGGAGGGGCCGGGTACCCGACTTACATTCAGCAGGATACGGCCGTAATAATTTTCTTTCTGAATGGTAAATTTTCCGGCAAGCGGAGCCGAGGGCAAACCGCTGCAGCTCACGGCAGCGGCCGAATCGATCTCCAGCCGGTAAACACCTTCATACTCCCATGGATGGCTGATGAGATAGCGGCGCTGCAGGATACTGTCCTGAACAGGCTGAACGGGAATTTCCTGAACCAGCGTATCCATCTGCTGATAGAGGTGAACCCCGCTGTAATCAAAGGAAGCCAGCGGTTCAGGTACCGTCAGCACAAGCGGCAGATAGGGATCAAAGTCCGAGCGGGCGTTTTGCCGGAAAGAAAACGGCTGAACAGCGGGTGTTTCTTCCCGCTCACGCCGCCGTCCTCTTCTTACCGGATCGGAATAATAAAATTCCAGGGTGTCCTCCCGGAAAACCTGCCTGGCAAGACTGTCCAGAACCTGGTAGTGCACTTCCAGCTTCAGGGTGTCCAGCCGGCTGACCAGCGTATCGGTAATCCACAGCGTAACAGAGTCGCGTTTGGCCCCAAACTCCATATAGGCCCATTCACGCTCCCGCTTCACCGGCGTAATAAGTTCCACCCGGAAAGAGTCGGTCAGACTGTTCGTGAACAGGAAATTGATCTGGTTCCGCTGCTCCCGCTTGTAACTTTCAAGAAACTGATCGGAAGAAGGCTCCTCAAACAGCAGCAGATAATGCGGTAACATCCGTTTATGCCGTTGTGGCCGGTGCGCCTGTATGAGGGAATCGGCACGGAGGGTATCTGCCAGGGAAAGCAGCAGACTGTCGGCCGGTCCCGGCAGGTTATCTGCCAGGGGCTGACTGAAATACAGGCTATCGAGATCATCGGTCGCTGCAGTTTCCTCTCCCGGATAAGCCGGGACCACCAGGCTGTCGAGAAAGGCAATCCGCTCACCGGGCTGAGAGTATGTCAGACTGTTGTCAACATCTTCCAGGGCGAACAGTCTGTATTTCCCTTCAGACACATTGGTGACGGCATAAAACCCTTCCGCATCAGTACGGGCAACATAGCGGGGAATCTTCTCCCGGAAAGCTTTCAGACTGTCGGTTTCCGGATACAACAACACAAGAATATCTTCGACCGGTTCCATATTTTCGGCATTCAGCACATAGCCCCCGATCATCAGACTGTCGAAAACAGGTCCGGTGCTGAAGGCAAAACGGAAGTCTTCCAACGGGTTGCTTTCGTTATTGTCGACAATGGCATCCTTAAAATCGAGTGTATAGGTGACATTTCTCAGCAGGCTGTCGCCCAGTTCAATGGTAAGCGTTTTCGATTTAGAGCGGACCCTGGGCATGCTCTGAAGGGGAGGAGAAACCACCAGCCGGCTGGACAGCTCCGAAGAAATCACAAACTCGTCAAACGTGAGGCTCACGCTGTTCCCCTTATAGTTTAATGTATTCGGGGCAGGATCGGTATGCACCACCCTGGGGGGAATACTGTCTTTGTCACCTCCACTAGGCATACCCACATTGGCACAGGAGGTCGTGAACAGCAGATAAGCCATGTAACCGAAAGACAGAAGCAAAAGATATTTCTTCATGCAGGCATTTCTTCAGTTTATTCAACGGTAACCGACTTGGCGAGGTTACGAGGCTGATCGACATCACAATTCCGCAATACAGCAATATAATAGGCAAAAAGCTGCAGGGGAATAACGGACAGCAGGGCGGCCACTGCAGGATGGCAGGACGGTACCACAAACAGGTCGTCGGCCATATTGCGAAGACTGTCGTCATCTTCCGAAACCACAGCGATAATGTTCCCCTTGCGGGCCTTGACCTCCTGAATATTACTGACCACCTTTTCGTAATAACTGTCCCTGGCTGAAACCACAACTACCGGCAGGTTATTGTCAACCAGGGCAATCGGTCCGTGTTTCATTTCTCCGGCGGCATAACCCTCGGCATGGATGTAGGAAATTTCCTTCAGTTTCAGTGCCCCTTCCAGAGCCACGGGATACAGATACCCGCGTCCAAGGTAAAGAGCATCTCCGGCATCTTTGTATTTCTCAGCCACTTCCCTGAAATGCGGATGATTCATCAAAATGGTCTCAACCTTGCCGGGTATGGCCAGCATTTCCCCGATCAGCATCTCATAAAATTCCTGGTCAATCTGCCCCAGTTCGCGGGCCAGCTTAAAAGCAAACAGTGTAAGCACGGTAACCTGGGCTGTAAAAGCTTTGGTGGATGCCACCCCGATCTCCGTACCTGCATGGGTGTATACCCCCGCATCGGTTTCGCGGGCAATGCTTGAGCCTACGACATTACAGACTCCCAGTATGAGTGCTCCCCATGACCGGGCCATCTTCAGGGCAGCCAGGGTGTCGGCCGTTTCCCCGCTCTGGCTGACCGCAATCACCACATCGCCGGGCCGGATAACCGGCTTGCGATACCGGAATTCGGAAGCGAATTCCACCTCCACGGGAATCCGGGCATATTCTTCGATCAGATATTCACCTACCAGAGCGGCATGCCAGGATGTACCGCAACCCAGGATAATGATCCGCCTGGCCTGTAGAATCTTTGGAAAAACATCCAGCAGTCCGCCCAGCACAATCTCATGCTGGTCGGCCTTGATTCTCCCCCGGAAGGTATCTTTAATGGTCTTGGGTTGTTCAAAAATTTCCTTAAGCATAAAATGCTCGAAATCACCTTTTTCGAGATCTCCAATACTCAGGTCCACCTTGGTCACCCTGAAATTGGCCGGATCATTGTCAACAGTCTTCAGCGTAAGGTTTTTCTTTTCAATGACCGCCACATTGCCGTCGTTCAGATAGATCACGCTATCGGTATACCCCACAATAGGACTGGCATCCGAAGCCAGGAAATACTCGCCCTGGCCAATTCCGATGACCAGCGGACTGCCCATACGGGCAGCAATCAGTCTGTCCTTTTCTTCCCGGCAAAGCACGGCAATCCCATAGGCCCCCACCACTTTCGACAAAGCCAGACGCACAGCGGTTTCGGCATCGGCTACCCCATCCTGCTCATAAAAATACTCAATCAGGTTCACCAGCACTTCCGTGTCTGTATCCGACCGGAACACGAACCCCTTGGCTTCCAGGTCCTTTTTCAGTTCCTCATAATTTTCAATGATCCCGTTGTGCACCAGCACAAATTTCCCGTCCATGGAACTGTGCGGATGGGCATTTGCATCGCTGGGTTCTCCGTGGGTGGCCCATCGGGTATGCCCGATACCCAGATGTCCCTGCACATCCTTGTCGGCTGCATAGGCTTCCAGCTCACTGACTTTTCCTTTCTTACGATAAGTTTTCAGGCTTGAATTATAAATAGCAATACCGGCAGAATCATATCCCCGGTATTCCAGCCGCTGCAATCCTTTGATCAGTATAGGATAGACATTCTTTTCGCCAATGTAACCAACTATTCCACACATAAGGAGTAATTATGTAATTAATACCGGGTGCAAGCAGACCGTACTACAACACACTGTCATAGAATGCGTCATACGCATCAATATAGTTGTCCTGGCCCCGGTATCCCAAAAATGGTTTTTCCTGGGCACGGATATAAGAAGACAGGTCCTCCGGCAATCCCTTACTTCCCTGAATAACAGCATCAGCATGGAAAATGCCCAAACGGATCATGTTCTCATATGAGGGTTCATTCAGACCAGCCAACTGATCTTCCGTAATGCCGTCAATCAGAATATGTTGCTTGACTTTGTCATTAAGCGGGCGTTTAAACTGCTCATTATAAACAGAATAAACTACCTTGGATTCGGAAAACAGCGGATTCTCCCGGTAAGCCGTTTTAATATACAGAGGAACTAAAGAGCAAAGCCAGCCATGGCAATGGATCAGATCGGGTGCCCAACGCAATTTAATAACGGTTTCAAGAACCCCACGGGCAAAAAATACGGCCCGTTCGTCATTATCTTCGAATTCCTTTCCGCTTTTGTCGCGCAATACGCTTTTTCGCTGAAAGTAATCTTCATTGTCGATAAAATAAACCTGCATCCGGGCTGCCTGTATGGAAGCCACCTTGATAATCAGCGGATGATCCGTATCGTTGATAACCAGGTTCATCCCGGACAAACGAATTACCTCGTGAAGTTGGTTTCTTCTTTCGTTCACACTTCCATACCGGGGCATAAAAGTCCTGATCTCCTTCCCTTTTTCCTGAATACCCTGGGGAAGAAACCTGGACACCACAGCCATTTCTGATTCGGGAAGATAAGGGGTAATTTCCTGAGAAATGAATAAGACTCTTTTCTTTTCCATGAAGCCATGATAAATTTACTATGCAAAATTAATAAAAAATTAGTGAATATTCAATCCTGTTCTGTACCGGCACACCGGCTGCATCGGGAAATCCCCGGCCTGGAATTGACGGCAAAACACCCTGACTGCTGCCTGTCCGGCGAACCGGCCGGAACATCATGCCATGCCGGTAGCAGACAGCCGGTTACCCGTATGCGGGTTTGGTTTTGTGTGAATTTATTTATTTACTTTGCACCCAAATTGATTTGTCAGATGCTGGTTGTAAAGGAAATAAACGAGCTGCGGTCGTTGATCAGCGCTCAAAGACAGGCAGGTAAGCTCATCGGCTTCGTTCCCACTATGGGTGCCCTGCATGCGGGACACCTCTCGCTGGTTGAACAGGCCGGCAAAAAATCGGACTTCGTGGTAGTCAGTATTTTTGTAAACCCCACCCAGTTTAACGATCCGAAAGATCTGATCCGTTATCCGCGTAAGCCGGAAGAAGACTTCAAGCTGCTGGAGTCCTCATCCTGCGAACTGGTCTTTGTCCCGGAAGTGGAAACCATGTACCCGGAACCCGACACCCGCCGTTTTGATTTCGGCCGGCTGGAACAAATCATGGAGGGCCGGTTCAGACCCGGACATTTCAACGGGGTTGCCCAGATCGTAAGCAGACTGTTCAGTCTGGTTGAACCCGACAAAGCCTTTTTCGGGCAGAAAGACTTTCAACAGCTGGTTATTGTGAAAGCCATGACAAAAAGCTTAAATTTGCCGGTGGAAATTGTGAGCTGTCCTATTGTCCGGGAGGAAAGCGGCCTGGCAATGAGTTCACGCAACGAACGTCTTACGCCCGAGCAGCGGAAAAATGCGGCACTGATCTACCGGACGCTCAGCGAAGCAGGAAACAAAGCCGGACAAATGAACGTAAAAGAATTAAAAGAGTGGGTTATGGGGAAGCTTGATGCAAATCCCTTTCTGAAGAGTGAATATTTTGAAGTGGTTGACGAAGAAAACCTTCGGTCCGTCGAAAGCTGGAATGAGCCGGGTAATAAAGTGGGATGCGCGGCTGTTTACTGCGGAGAGGTCAGACTGATTGACAATGTGGTTTTCCATTAAAAGCAAAGCATGATGTTTATTGAAGTATGCAAATCCAAAATACACAAGGTGACCGTCACGGAAGCCAACCTCCAGTACGTAGGAAGCATTACTATTGACGAGGACCTGATGGACGCCGCCAGAATCATTGAAAACGAAAAAGTTCAGGTGGTCAACATCAACAACGGAGAACGCCTGGAAACCTATGTAATCAAAGGCCGGCGTGGTTCGGGAGTGATTTGCCTGAACGGTCCGGCTGCCCGGAAAGTGGCCGTGGGCGATGTGGTCATTATCATTTCTTATGCTTCCATGGATCCGGAGGAAGCCAAAAAGTTCAAGCCAAGTCTTGTTTTTCCCGACACCGACACCAACCGGATTGTCTGAGACCTTTCCGGATTGTTTCCCGATTGCTTACCTTTACCGGGAAAAACAACGCTCATGCCTAAAACAAAAACCGTATTTGTCTGTCAGAACTGCGGAGCCAGTTCTCCCAAATGGATCGGACACTGCCCCGGCTGCGGTGAATGGAACAGCTACACGGAGGAAATCCGGGTCAAAGAGCCGGGCAGCTTCCGGACGGGCTACACCACAAACGGGGAAAAGCCCCGGAAACTTTCGGAAGTGCAGGCCGGACAAATCAGCCGGATTGACACGCATAACAGGGAGCTTAACCGGGTACTCGGAGGCGGATTGGTACCCGGATCGCTGGTGCTGATCGGGGGAGAACCCGGCATCGGCAAATCGACGCTGGTGCTTCAGCTGGCCCTGGAACTCGGCGGGCAGAAGATTCTTTACGTGTCGGGAGAGGAAAGCATTCAACAGATAAAGATTCGTGCCGACCGGCTGCAAAGGTGTAATGACAGCTGTTATTTCCTGAGCGAAACCTCCCTGGAAAACATAATCAGTCATTGCGAACAACTTAACCCCGAACTCCTGGTAATCGATTCAATCCAGACCATGGCCACTGCAGGAATTGAATCTTCCCCCGGATCGGTCAGCCAGATTCGCGAAAGCACCAACGGTATCCTGAAATTTGCCAAAAGCCGCCGCATCCCGGTGATTCTGATCGGACACATTACCAAAGAGGGAAGTCTGGCCGGCCCGAAGGTGCTTGAACATATGGTAGACACGGTACTTCAGTTTGAAGGAGAAAACCAGTATATGTACCGCATCCTTCGGGCCGTGAAAAACCGCTTCGGATCCACTTCAGAACTGGGTATCTTCGAGATGGTAAACTCGGGAATGCGCGAAGTAAGCAATCCTTCCGAATTGCTGATTAACCTTGACGACAACGGACTGAGCGGAACAGCCATTGCCTGTGCCATAGAGGGGAACCGCCCCCTGCTCATCGAGATCCAGTCGCTGGTCAGCACGGCCGCCTACGGCACCCCTCAGCGTTCATCCACGGGCTTTGACCTGAGACGGCTGAATATGCTGCTGGCCGTTCTCGAAAAAAGGGCCGGATTTAAGCTGGCCACCAAAGACGTTTTTCTGAATGTAGCCGGCGGCATGCATGTTAATGATCCGGCAACCGATCTGGCCGTGATCTCGGCCGTACTTTCCTCCAACTTCGACCTGCCGGTGGAAAAGACCATCTGCTTTGCGGGCGAAGTGGGACTCTCAGGCGAGATCCGCACGGTAAACCGGCTGGAACAACGCATTGCCGAAGCAGAAAAGCTGGGAATGGACAAAATTTTTATTCCGGGAAACAACAAAGGCATTCCGCCAAAAAAATACCGCATTGCAGTGGAACCGGTAAACCGGGTCGATGTGTTTTTTACCAAGCTGTTCCGGAAATAACGGCAGGGCCGACCGGTCTTTTCTGACGAACTGAATTGATAATTTTGCAAAACAAATACAAGCATATACCCATGAGACGATACAGACATATCCTGATGCTGACCGCCCTGTTGCTTTTGTCTGCTGTTTCCTGCAAGGAAAAAGGCATTCCCAAACCCGAGGACCTGATCGGGAAAAAACAGATGGTCAACATCCTCTACGACATACACCTGAGCGAAGCCATGGCCGAACAATACCGCTACAATAACCCGGACAGCCTCAAACTAGATGCGGGGGAACTGTACCAGGGAATTCTGAATAAATACCGGCTGGCCGATTCCACACTTATCCGGTCAATTCTCTATTACTCATCCTATCCGAAAATATACGAAGAAATTTATGCCCGGGTAATCGAACGGATGAACATGGAACAGGGAGAGATGAACAAACCAAAGGAAATCAAAGTAAGATCAAAATGACCAGGTGTTTTGCGGCCCATATGGTTTTTCCCGTATGCTGCGCCCCGATCCCGCGCGGCATCATAGAAACGGAAGAAGACGGCTCGGTGATCCGGCTCATACGTCCGCAGGGCCAGCTATCCGAGCTGGCCCGAATGGAATTTCACAGCGGTATTCTCTGTCCGCTTTTCGCCGGAATTTTTCCCGAATATCCCGATACCCGCCTTCCACAGCTTCCCCCGGCCCTGCAGGCCTATTCCCGCCTACTTCCCCCGGCCGGTTACGGACACCGGCGAACGCTGGAATGGATGAAAGCCATCCAGCAGCAACATCCGGGGATGAGCCTGGAACAACTAATCCGGCTGTTTACCCTGGAAAGCCGGCAGGCAGACCACAATACCCGGTCCAAGGCAACTTTGGAAGCCGGAAACCGTCCGGGAATTCTGCTGATCAGTGGGCTGGACCTCATCCGTATGCGTCTTTCCCCGGCAAGCAGGCTTAAAAAACTGATATAATCCTTACTTTTGCGGAAAAATATTTTTCATGGCAACCTTCCTATTTGACCGAATCATCTTCGGTCCCGTAAAAAGCAGGCGGCTGGGCACCTCCCTGGGAGTAAACCTGCTGCCGGTCAACAGCAAGCTTT
>JBFWIL010000004.1:0-29810 GCA_050256015.1 Mangrovibacterium sp.
CCAATAGTTACCATCTGACCGTCTTCACCTGCTATGAAAACAATATTATTAACGACATCAGGATCAATTGATTTTTGACGGCTTAAAACCTTGATTTGTTCACGAGCATTACGAATGGTACCGCCCGATATATCAAGGTTGTTGTTTGCAATAGCCTCCTGAATATCACTAAACGACAAACCATAACGACGCAATTGTGTTTCCTCAACTTCAATGGCTAATTCTAAATTATCAGGTACACCACGTATAGTTACCTGTGAAATATATCCGGTTGCCAAAAAATCATCTTCAATCTTGTTTGCCATTTCATTCAGCTCCAAAATATCATCATCTTTAGCCCGCAACGATATAAACATCGCTATATCTTTGTGCTTGCTTTTCGACACAATTGGCAACTCAGCTCCAGATGGAAAATTAGAAATACCATCAACCGCATTTTTCACCTCGGTCAACAACTCATCCATATTATAACCATTCAATGCTGTAATGGTTACAGAAGCAGAACCTTCACTCGATTTAGATTCAAATTCCTTAATTCCGGGAATACCCCGTATGCTGTTTTCGACCAAAGCAGTTATACCTTCGTCCATTTCTTTTGGAGTAGCCCCTGGATAACTAACTGAGACAGATATTTCTTTTGATTCCACCAGGGGGAAAGTCGCCTTTCTCATATGCATAAATGAAATACCCCCCATTAAGATAACCACCAGTATTACCATTTTACCATAGAATGGGTATTTCACAAATTGTGCTAATATCTTCTTCATCTTGCTTTATAATCAATTTCAGGGTTAACTGTAGTCAGAGATTCTACAACGACTTCTGTACCATCTTCAAGTCCGTCAATAATAGTATAGTCCGCCATCTGACAAACAACATTCACTTTTACCGAAGTTAAAGAAGTTCCCTCCAATTTGTAAACAGAGTTATCATCTAAAACAGCTTCACGGGGAATTTTATACCCCTGCACTGTCTCGCTCAGGAATTTTGCATTTACATATTCGCCTTCCAGTAAATCTTTACCTGTGTATGTCAGATACACATTTACCGATTGTGTACTTTCATCTACAAAATTTGACAGTCTGGCAACAGTTGCTTCAAACGTATTTCCATTATCTTCCAATTCTACTTTATCTCCAATTTTAATCCATGCTAAATCAGAAGGAAACACAGGTACAACTACTTCCAACCTGTCAGTACGGATAATGCTTGCTAATTCGGTTCCGGTAGTTGCTACCGAGCCAATTTCTTTTGAGACAGAAGTAAAACAACCATCAAACGGAGCTGTAACAATATAGCGACTCAGTACAATTTCCTGTTCCTGTAGTTCGTAATAGCCCGACAATACATCATTGGCAGCTAAAAAGACTTTTTCTTTATTTGAATTAATTTTGGGTAAGTCCGGAAGCGGTTTCTCAACATCGATAGCATTGAAAAAACTCATCCATTTATCGTATTCATCAGGATAATCTACTTTGATATCAGGCAGCACCAAAGATAATGTTTGCAAAAATGAGCTTTTATTAGCTTTTAAAGTGGCTTTTACATCATCGCTATAAATACGAATAATAACATCCCCTTTTTTGAAACTTTCACCTTCTTTAAACCGAACTTCTCCCTGCAAAATTTTACCACCTACCTCAGCAGAAAGTGAAACGTTATCGTAAGCACTAACACGCCCACTGTAAACCATATTGGTCTCTACATCATCAATTTTAACCTTGCCTGTTTTTACATAGATTACACTACGCAGACCGGCATCTTTTGACGGCATTTTTTTGGATGCCACCATATAACGGGTAAGCGCGACCGCTCCAATTAAAATCAATACGGCAAAGAAACCATAAATAAACCTACTCTTCATTTTATTTTTATTATGTTTGATAAATTATTGTTTCTAGGAATTCAAAATCCTGCTTTTAATCCGAACCGGGATATTTTCCTTTAGACTTCGCCCAATGTCGGAAAGTTTAACATCTTTTGATGCCTGGATGCAAAAAACCATTTCCCGTACAAGGCCTCTTTTGATAACACCAAGATCCTTGGAAATCACGGTAAAATTGCTTGAATGATCTGATCGTAAGACAATTTCAAGTATCCAACCGAAGGCCTTTTTTGTTTTTTCGATCAATTCACCCCAATAACTACCAACGGCAACGATCTTGACCAATTTTTGGAACCGCCCTTGCACAAGGACGGTCCGGATACTTGTGTATTGCCTTTAAGGGTTAATACAAAAATCGCTTTTGTTTGAACTGTTTATTTTATGAAAGACCTGCTGTTGGTTTAAGAAGAAGGTTTCCCTTAATGTTCCCTGATTTGATTGGACATCTGTGTTAACAAGAAGTAATCCGAATTACGGATACAAGTTGTTCCTGACTATACAAAAGCTGTGGTCATCTTTTGTAGTGAACGCAATATTTATTTCTGTTCATTCTATTACCTTTGAAGAAGAAAAATTGTTCGAAATGTACCGGAAAAAGCTATATCTGATCCTGATCTGTGCCTTGCTTTTGGGCATTTCCTGTGCCAGGCAATCCCGGAAGGCCGGCAGGATTTTGAAAGAGGCAGAGACGATCGTCGAACAACATCCGGACAGCGCCCTGTTTTTGCTGGACCCGGTCCGGCATCCTCAAAATCTGGGGGAAAAGCAGCGTTGTCATTATCTCCTTTTACAGGTACAGGCAAAGGATAAAAGTTGCCGGGAGATAACTTCCGATACGCTAATTTTCAACGTAAAAGATTACTATATAAAGAACAGGGATTTAAGGAGGGCTGCTTTATCCGCTTATTATTGCGGGCGGGTACTGTATGAGCAAAAGCGGTATGAAAAGGCTTTGCAGGCTTACCTGGATGCTGAAAATCTTTCCAAACAAAAGAATAACGATAATAATTTAAAAGGGCTGATCCGGAGTTCCATTGGTGATGTCTATTATAAACAACTTTTGGAAGATGAAGCGGTCTCCCGGTATAAACAGGCGAACCGGTATTTTCATCAGGCGGAGAACCACAGAAATGAGATCATCACGTTCAATCTGACCGGGAATTGTTTCCTGATGCAGGAAGAACGCGACAGCGCTTTTATTTATTATCTTAAGGGTTTGGCATTGGCCGATCAATACTTCCCTGTCGATTCGCCGGAACAGGCACGGTTATACTGCAACCTGGCCAACGTTTTTAAGGAGGAGGGTCAAAATGATTCAGCCCGGTACTATATTGAACAATCTTTAGCCAGGTTGCCTGAAGGAAAAGACAGCTATCTTACCGCGAATATTTATAAAATATGGTCAAAGATTGACGCGGAAGATGAAAATTACCGGGCAGCGTTGGATCATCATAAGCTGTACAGTAAATACCTTTCATCCATCCTGGACGAAAATAAAAGCAGGGCTGTTCTGGAGGTTCAAAAGAAGTACGATTTTCAGCTCATTCAGAACAGGAATGCTCAGCTTTTGATTGACCGGCAACGAATTTTCCTGATTGCTTTATGTCTGTTTCTGGTAATTGTTGTTTCGTTTTTCTTTTTTTACAGGCGGTCGATGGAAAGGAAAAAGGAAATGCTGGAAGCCGAACAAAAGATTTACCGGCTGAAGGAACTGGCTCGAGGCTTTAATGAGAAGGAAAATATTTTTAGGAACATCTTACTCCGGCATTTCGGGATCTTAAAAAAAGTTGCCCTGCTGGAGGGGTACCTCAAGGATGATGAAAAAAAGCAGGGACAGCATTTGCTCAAAAAATTCAATGAGATCGTTTACGGACAGGAAGAGCTGGATTGGGATCTGTTATACCGCACGATGAATGATTTGAGTGATGGTTTTTTTGAGCGGTTAAGAAAGGCATTTCCGCAGCTTGATGAATCGGAGTTCCGGATCTGCTGCTTATCCTATGCCGAATTGACCAATACCGAGATCGGTATCATGCTGAAATACAGTACGAACACCATCCAGACGAAAAAAACTTCGATCCGGAAGAAGCTTGGTATAAAAACCTTCGGAAATATCCATGATTTTTTGGATGAGAAAGTAAAAAACTGACCATATTTTACAATAAGATAAATTTTTTGCGAACAAAAACCAATATCGGCAAAAGAGTAAATATCATAATTTCAGTTAATTAAGATATTATTGCCGGACAAAAACCAATATCGGAGTTATCACCCGTTGCTATTTGAATTTCAGTAAAGTAATTTTAATGTCATTATACGGCTGCGAGGATTAAATTGACGGTTCAGGAGAATTTATCCTTTCTGTTGCAGTAAGAGATTAATTAAAATTAATCATTATGAAAATAAAAAACTTTTGTTATTTATTGTGTCTGGCTTTATTTTTAAGTTGCCAGGAAAATGAGTTTGAAGAGGAAGATGTAGCTGCAACAAATACAATTGCGGCTGATCACCTGCAAATCATAAGAAATGGTAATATGCTTGCATTTGATTCCATTTCCAGTAATGTTCCTACAAAGAACCCGGGAGACTTCGAGTCCATGTATGATGCGTACCTTCAATTAATGGACGCTGCTGTGTCCGACGATTCTGTTGCGTATGAGCAAATACTTCAGCAATATCCTAAAATTTTTGTGCCTGCAGACGACGGTTACCATGATCTCATAATCAGCGATTATGGGCTTGCTTCGAAATTAAGTACAGCAGGGGCGGTACAGGTAAGCGATACCGTTTATATTTTCGAGGAAGATGCTATATACAAATATGGTATTGCCGGGGAATATAAACTGTTATCTACTTATGTTAGGAATAAGCCCCTTACAAGAGACGGGATTATCATTCAGGAAATAGGTTATAATTATACCTTTGACCGTTACCGGGTATCCGGAGAAAGGAGTGTTGTAATAAAAATTTTTATTGAAGCCTACGGTGATTACGGTGTGTCGTTTGGCGGGCATTCGAGATACTACAAGGGATCATCGGGCAACTGGAAAATACACAGAGGAGATAACAGTATAGAATTTTCCTACCGTTATTTTGAATATTATGTTCGGAATGGATATGGCAAATTCAGAGAAATTTCTAATGGGCCTTACCGCAGTAATACACGAAACGTGGTTAACCTGACTGCTTCAGAAAATGTGAATGATGTTAATACGGAATCAAGCTTTAACCTGAGAGACCCGGTCGTTAAATACTGGAGAAATTCCGATTATTCAGGAGATCCTGTAACGTTTGAATACCCGGATCCTGAAGGCCGGGTTGATTGATAAATTTCACGAAAAGCTAAGAAATTAAAATCCGGTATTGTTTAGATTGATTAATTTATAAAACCATTGATGATGAAAATTTATAATCAGTTGTTATCCAGTGTGATTAGTGTGGTATTTTTGTCAATGATCCTGTTTGCCTGCGACGACGATCATGAAACGGAAGTTCTTGATCGGTTCTTTTTGGAAGGAGGGATCACGCTCTCGTCCGCGAAAGATTCGGCTGAGCTGAAAGTAAACAATCAATTCTCCAACTTTCTTTACATTTATGATATTCAGAATAAAAAAGACACGACCTTCCTTAGCCCGTTCAACATTACCATGTCACAGAAATCTTACGTTGGCTCCTGGTACAAGATCGTTAAGCAGATGGATGGATGGAAAATTGAATCGTTAAAAGTATATGCCGACGAAAATACAACCGGCATGCTAAGGGATTTGATCATTACCGTAGAGCGAATAGATGCCAATACCGTCCAGACGGTAGTCTTCAGGCAGGAAGCCGGATCCGTTAACTGAACTGTCCGTAACCTGGAAAGGAATTGCCGGGTTGTTTTGCAGGGGATTCCTGATTCAAGCTGCAGGAATTCCCTGCAAGATGATCCCCTGTTGCCATTCGTCCGGTATCGGGGGTTAAGGAGCGAGACTGTCGTAAGAAATTTATGCGTATGAAACGAGCCATAAAAGCCACGGCTTTCGCCCAAGAAAATGTTTATTGGTGAGTTCCATACCGTTGGTAAGCGTCTCAGTGTGATGACGTGTGATACGCAGATTGCAGTTGGTTAAATTGAAAAAATAAACGTATGAAAAGACCAGATTTATATTGTTTATTCCTGATGGTTGTATTGCTTTCCTTATTTTATGGATGTGACGATGATGAAAGCAGCGGCGAAAATATGATGAAAATATACCTCGGGAATCCCGAAAATGAATACCTTTTAACAAACGAAGATGAACTGACTCTGCGGGTAAGGGATAGCCTGATCCTGGTCATAAGGGGAGGAATACCTGTTGAGGGATCGTCGCGGGGCGATTATATCGTGATTGTCAGTCAAAAGCTGACGGTCAAATCGGCAGAAGGATATGAAAACGGTTACCTGATCATTGCCAATGAAGCGGGATCATCAAAAATTGCAGTAGAAGATGATTCATCGCAGGGACTTGCTATTATCAATGTTAATGTTGTCAATATAAAAAAGGCGTATAACGTAACGGATACTTATACCGATATTGATGTTGAAGATGAAACGCTGCGGGAACAGATGGAAGCTGAGGTTAACGAACGTTTTTTCCCTTACAGTACCTATGTGATGGAGTACATGAATTACGACGAACCCAAAGGAGGGTTACTGGCCATCGAGATTCCCAAAATTTATACCCCGGCCGATACCATTGATGGAACGTTTAAAGAAGTAACCGTTTCCGGTTATACCCACTTTATCCTGCAGTATGATGATCAAACCGTTGATTTTAAATTCGAAAGCGATCCGGAAGAAAAACGCCAGGGGTATCTTATTGAAGACCTTACCGGAAAATATCAGAAAAAATATCCGGACAAGGTTGTCAATAAAGTACATGCGGTTAATGCAGTATGGATTGTTTCGAAAAGCTGAATAATGTTGTTATCGTTTTATTTATGCTAATAATATATCTGGCGTTTACTTAAAAGTTGTGACTGACCACCCGACCCCCACCCCTAATTTTTTGAAGTATTATTTCAGAAAGTAAAAGAACCGCCTTGGCGTACAAGAGCGGTTCAGGTATGTTGGGTAAGCCGCCGACCCGTTCCGGTTTCCCGAACAGTACTGCAGCTTACGGAAGCGTGCCGGCCCCAGGCCTGCACGACTGTCTTTGAGCGAAGCGTTATGTGCTATGAGCCGTGAGCTTTGATCTTTCTACTCAAAGCTGACAGCTATCAGTTCATCGCTATCTGATCTCCGATCCGTTTTTCACAACACCGGCCGGTGAGACAAACTTCAGGGAGCCGTCGGCATCTTCAGCCATCAGGATCATGCCTTTCGATTCGATCCCTTTCAGTACACGCGGTTCCAGGTTGACCAGCACAGCTACCTGCTTCCCGATAATGTCTCCGGGTTTATACTGTTCGGCTATCCCGGAAACAATGGTCCGCTTATCGATGCCGGTGTCGATTTTCAGCTTCATCAGTTTTTTTGTCTTTGGAACAACTTCGGCCTCCAGGATGGTTGCAGTCCGGATGTCCATCTTCATGAAATCGTCGAAGGTACAACTTTCTTTTGCCGGGTTGGCTTGGGCTTCGGCTGTTTCATTTGCTTTTTTGGCCGTAAGCAGCTTTTGTACCTGGGCTTCGATGACCGCATCCTCTATTTTTTCAAAGAGCAGTTCGGGTTTATTGATTTGATGTCCGGCGGGCAGCAGATTGGTTTGTCCGAGAGCACTCCAGTCCTGTTTGCCGAAGTTCAGAAAGCCCCGCAGTTTTTCCATGCTGAAAGGCAGGAAAGGCTCCAGCATGATGGTCAGGCTGGCCGTGATCTGCAGGCTGACATTCATGACCGTCTTTACCCTTTCCGGATCGGTCTTCACTACCTTCCAGGGTTCTTCGTCGGCCAGGTATTTATTGCCCAGCCTGGCCAGGTCCATGGCCAGTTTCAGGGCTTCACGGAACCGGTAACTGTCGAGGCTCTTTTCAACATCAGCCTTCAGGTTGGTTATTTCTTTAAGCGTCTGCTGATCTACGTCGTTCAGTACTCCCGCATCCGGAACCTTTCCCCCGTAATATTTCTGCGTGAGCACCAGGGCACGGTTGACAAAGTTTCCCAGGATGGCGACCAGTTCATTGTTGTTGCGGGCCTGAAAATCTTTCCAGGTAAAATCATTGTCTTTGGTTTCAGGGGCATTGGCTGTGAGCACGTATTTCAGCACGTCTTCCTTGCCGGGAAATTCATCGAGGTACTCATGTAACCAGACTGCCCAGTTCCGGGAGGTGGAGATTTTGTCGCCCTCCAGGTTCAGGAACTCGTTGGCCGGAACGTTGTCGGGAAGGATGTAGCTGCCTTCGGCCTTCAGCATGGCCGGGAAAATGATACAGTGGAATACAATATTATCTTTTCCGATGAAATGTATCATCCTGCACTTAGGGTCTTTCCAGTATTTCTTCCAGTCGGGTGTCAGTTCCCTGGTGGCTGAAATATACCCGATAGGGGCGTCAAACCAGACATACAATACTTTGCCTTCCGTCCCTTCAATTGGGACGGGAACACCCCAGTCCAGGTCGCGGGTGACGGCCCGGGGCTGCAGTCCGCTGTCGAGCCAGCTTTTACACTGGCCATAAACGTTGGTCTTCCATTCCCTGTGTTCTTCCAGGATCCATTGTTTTAGCCAGCCTTCGTAATGATCCAGCGGTAAATACCAGTGTTTGGTGGGTTTCAGCACTGGAGTATTCCCGCTGATCATGGATTTTGGTTCGATCAGTTCGGTAGGACTAAGCGATGAGCCGCAACGTTCGCACTGATCGCCATAGGCTTTTTCAAAGCCGCACTTAGGACAGGTCCCTACAATATAGCGGTCGGCCAGGAACTGGTTGTTTTCTTCGTCGTAATACTGTTCACTGGTTTTTTCGATAAATTTGCCGGCATCATACAGTTTCCGGAAAAATTCAGATGCTGTTTCATGATGGATTCTTGAACTGGTACGGGAATACACGTCAAAGGAAATCCCAAAATGATCAAAAGATTTTTTGATCATACTGTGGTATTTGTCCACAATATCCTGGGGGGAAACGCCTTCATTTTTTGCTTTCAGCGTAATAGGCACGCCGTGTTCATCTGATCCGCCGATAAAGAGCACATCTTCCTTTTTCAGTCGAAGATACCGGGCATAAATATCGGCGGGTACATAAACACCGGCCAGGTGACCGATGTGGACCGGCCCGTTGGCATAGGGCAGGGCAGAGGTGATTAAGGTTCTTTTATACTGTATCATGCTTGAGTTATTTGCCTTTTCTTTTTCCGTCAGGGGCAACAAAGATAACTGATTTTTTTTCTAATTTTGCATTGTTTCGGTGGCTGATTATCCAGCAGATATGGCCTTAATAGGGAATCCGGTGTAAGTCCGGAGCAGTCCCCGCTGCTGTCAGCCCGTATGATTCTCCGTAACTTGCGCCACTGCCGGCTTTTGCCTGGCGGGAAGGCCCGGAGAGGGTGAGCCAGAAGACCTGCCGGAACAAAAATTAAATAGGAACCGGATCTTCGGGGAAAAAGATCATTGGAGAGTGAATACCTTCCAATCATTTTCTCTGAGGCATAGTGCCCGTAAAAAAATGAAAAAAACTGTTTATACGCTGGTAGCGGGAATGTTTCTCAGCCTGCTTTCGGTCAGATCCTTTGCCGGCTATCCGGAACGGATCATTTCTCTGGCCCCTTCCCTGACAAAAATCCTTTACTGGCTTGACGAGGAAGACAGGCTGGTAGGCTGTACCAGCTATTGTACCCTGGAGAACCCGGATGATGCACAGATCGTGGGCTCGGCCGTACAGGTAAACCTGGAACGGGCTGTGCTGCTTTGCCCGGACCTGGTCATTGCCAGTTCGCTGATCAGCCCGGAGACCCTCCGCAGTTTTGAAAAGCTCGGCATTGAAGTGCTGCAGCTAAATTATCCCCGTTCGTTTGACGACCTCTGCCATCAGGTACTGGTGCTGGGGCGGAAACTTGGCAGGGAAGAACTGGCTGAAAAACGTGTTGCCGAAACCCGGGAACGGCTTGAACGGATCAGGGCCCTGGTTCCTGATGCAGACAGGAAACCGCGCATTTTTCTTCAGATTGGTGCCAATCCGCTGTTCACAGCCGTTCCAAACACCTTTCTGCAGGATTTTATTGATTTTGCCGGCTGCGAGAATATTGCAGCAGATCTGAAGACCGGAAGCATTACCCGGGAAACGGTGCTGGTGCGCGATCCGGATGTGATTCTTGTTTTGCTGATGGGAACTGTTAGCAGCCGGGAAAAGGGGAAGTGGGAAACCTATAAAAATCTTAAGGCCGTAAAGAACCATCGGGTATATGTGATGGATGATGAAAAGACCTGTAGTCCGACACCCTCTCTCTTTGTGGATGCTCTGGAAGAGATTACCGGACTGATTTACGGGAAACAGTTATCCGGCAACGGGAGTGCCGGAGCGGGCAATAACCTGGAAAACGCGGGAAGACAACCGGAGTAGATATTCCGATAATGAAGAATACCTAAGGCAATGAATAAAAAATACCTGAAATGGCTCGTGGTTCTGGTGGTCCTGATTGCCCTGTTGCTGGCTTCGGTCATGATTTCCCTCGCTGCCGGGGAAATGAAGATCAGTCTGCTGAATGCGCTGAAGCTGGTTTTCTTTCCGGCCGGAGACCAGTCGCTTGAGTACATGCTGGTCAGGCAGGTACGGCTGCCCCGCATCATTCTGGGTATTGCCGTTGGCGGAGCGCTGAGCCTGGCCGGGGTCATTTTGCAGGGAATCTACCGAAATCCGCTGGTGGAACCCTTTACGCTGGGCATATCCGGCGGGGCTTCGCTGGGAGTGGCGCTGACCATTGTTTTCGGACTGCATGGCGCCCTGGGCGGGTTTATGCTTCCCCTGTCTGGTTTCCTGGGGGCCCTGCTGATGATTTTTCTGGTTTATACCCTGGGATCGGGCCGCGGCAGAGTGAACGTAAATAACATGCTGCTTATCGGGGTGATGGTCAGCTTTGTGGCTTCCTCGGCCATGATGTTTCTGATGGCTGTCAGCAGTTCGGAAAACCTGCACGGCATAATTTTCTGGACCATGGGATCGCTGGATGAACCCGATCAAAGGCTGGTAACTTTAAGCCTAGGAGCTACCCTGGCTGTGCTGCTGGTTTCTTATCTGTTTGTTCAGCCTCTGAATGCGCTTCGTCTGGGGGAAGAAAAGGCCTGGCATCTGGGCATTGACACCAACCTGGCCGTACGGGTGCTTTTTGTGCTGGCTTCCCTGTTGGCCGGTGTGAGCGTATCGGTGGCCGGTGTGATCGGTTTTGTCGGGTTGATCATTCCCCATTTATTGCGGCTGGTGCTGGGTTCTGATTACCGTATTCTGTTGATCTGTTCGTTCCTGCTGGGTGGAACTTTTTTGGTGTTTTCGGATGTGGTGGCGCGAACCATCATTTCGCCCAACGAACTGCCTGTAGGGGTGATCACGGGCATTGCCGGCGGACTGGTTTTTATTGTGATGATGCGTAAACAAAAGAAATAAAGAGATAATGACACAGGCTCCCGAATGCCGTCAAGTTAAGGGGGCAGGCTGAAGAAGCAGCGGCTTCAACCCGGACAGAGAATTGAAAACGGGTGAAGGGAAAACAAACCAGGTTCCCTGAAATGAAGAAAGAAAAAGATAAACATGGAACGGTTTTTTAACATTACAAATTTTTCCTGCGGATATCCGTCTTTCCGGTTGTCGGGCATCAGTTTTTCACTGCCAAGGGGAAGCTTTACCGGCATTATTGGTCCCAACGGTTCCGGCAAAACCACCCTTTTCAGGGGAATCACCGGTATTCTTCCGGCCCTGGAGGGGGAAATCAGTCTGCAGGGAAAAGCGTTAAATTCCTTTTCCCTGCGCGAGCGGGCCCGGCAGATTGCCATTGTAAGCCAGACCACCGAGGCCGGCCGGATTACGGTGGAAGATTATGTGTTGATGGGAAGACTGCCCTATTACCGGAGATTTCAGTTTTTTGAATCGGGTCGCGACCAGGACCTGGTTCGCCGTTACCTGGGGTTAACGGGTGTTTACAAACACAGGGATAAGCTGATGAATGAACTGAGCGGGGGAGAGCAACAGCGGGCTTCTATTGCCCGGGCTTTGGTTCAGGAACCCGACCTGTTGCTGCTTGATGAACCGACTGCCCATCTGGATATTACCCACCAGGTGCGGATACTTAACCTGCTTCAGCAGCTGAACAGCGAAATGGGACTGACCGTGCTCATGGTTATTCACGACCTGAACCTGGCGGCAGAATACTGTGACCGGCTCATTCTTATGAACGGGGGGCAGATTGTTACCAGCGGTATACCGCAGGAGGTCGTTACCTATGAATACATTGAACAGGTGTACCAGACTCCGGTGATTACCCGCATCAATCCTTATTCTGGCAAGCCGGTTATTTTTCTGGTTAGTGGAAGGATGCTGGGTAATTGCTGAATTTGTGGTTGTAAGTCTTTGTATCTCTGTTGCTTGAAATTAACCGCCTGCTTTCCTGTAAGAGTGTCAGCCTGAAAAAAAGAACGGAAATGCTTGCCATGAAAAAAATGTGTTATTTTTGTTCCGGAATTTGGTTCTCCGGATGGTTTTTATTGTCCGGGGTGAAAAGGGAATCCGGTGAGAAACCGGAGCTGTACCCGCAGCTGTAAGCCTTTATGAAAATTTTCCGAACCCTCGCCACTGTGTGTCTTTGAACGCATGGGAAGGCATCGGAAAGTAAGGTGAGCCAGAAGACCTGCCAGGATTCTGCCGTTAATCATAGCTTTCGGGATAAAAGCAATGAGATGAATATTATCATCCCATTTATCCGGTTGAACCGGAACTGTTCCCCGGAGAACGGTGCCGGAACACATGAAAGTTTATGGTCGACATTGTTAATGTTTTACCATAAAAAGTTGTGTTATGTCCTTCAAAAAAGCAATGGCCCTGATGCTGGGCCTGTGTGCCAGTCTGGCAGTCAGTTCTCAGGAAACTGACTCTATCCGAAGTGTCAGCGTGGAGGAAGTTACCGTCATGGCATCCCGCATGGGAAATCAGCTGAAAGATCTTCCGCAGAAGATTGAAATGATTCCGGGAAGTTTGGCTGGCTCTCTTCCCTCTGATAATCTGGCTGAACTTCTTAAGCGGACTACGAACCTGGATATTGTCCAGTATCCCGGACTTTCCGCTACGGTGTCTATGCGGGGATTTTCCCCAAGTGCCATGAACCGGAGCTATACGCTTATTCTGATTAACGGAGTGCCTTCGGGTACCGATAACCTCGCCACGATCAGCATGGATAATGTAGAGCGTGTGGAAGTGGTTAAGGGGCCATATTCCGTGCTTTACGGCTCGAATGCCATGGCCGGGGTCATTAACATTATTACCAGGCAGGATACAGGGGAAAAAGACGCTTCTGTTTCGCTGGAGTCGGGCAGTTTTGGCTACCGCCGTATGGCAGGTTCCTTTGGCGGTACGGTGGGCGAAAAAGTTTCATTCTCCCTGGGCTTTTCTCATATGGAACAACAACATGATTACCGTATCGGAAAACATAATCTGCTGGATATGAGGGAAAAGGAAAAGTTGATAGTCGATAAAAAATCGTATGGAGACAAGATGGTTAATTCGGCCTGGGAACTCAACCAACTCAGCGGCATACTGGCTTACCGGATCAATCCTCTCTGGCGGTTCAACATTCAGGGCAGTTACACTTATGCCTTTGATGTGGGAGTTCCCGGAAATTACTGGGGAACCTATGGACAGACGAAGAAAGATGTTGACCGTCTTAACCTGTCTGCTGCGTTGGAACGCAACACGAAGCAGAACAGCCTGCGTGTGAGTCCGTTTTTTTCGAAAGAACTGGACCCGAACTATTCCGACAATACCGATGAGGGCTTTATGAATTTCCGCAGTGACAGCCGGGATTATGGGTTTCAGCTGCAGGACGTGCAGCGCTGGGGCCCGCTGAGTTTGCTGGGGGGACTGGATTACCGCGTGGCTGATTATGAGTCGGATTGCTGGGAATCCAAGGGAACGCCTACCAACCCGTATAAGCCTGACAATGAAAACGCCAACCTGGCTTTGTTTAGCCAGTTGGCGTATACCTCGGGCATATTCAGCATGAATGCAGGTATCCGTTACGATCATTTTCATTATCAGATTGATGCAAACGAGGGGCTTGAGGCTCCCGAAGCCGATGAGAAGTACGGTACCTGGAATCCTTCGGTAGGAGCCCAGCTGGAGTTTATAAAAAATCTGAAATTTCATACCTCCTTCGGGACTGCCTTTGCCGTGCCTGATGCTTATCAGGTAGCCGGGCAGTATTCGGTGTATGAATATTATCCGGAATGGGATTACACATGGAGCCAGGAATATGTGGGAAATCCGGAGTTGGAGCCGGAAAAGTCGCGAACGGTGGATCTGGGACTGAAGTATGCCTCTCCGGAAACCGGACTCCGACTGGATCTGACCTATTTTTATACGCGGCATGACAATAAAATTGTGGAAACTCAGCTTGGGTCGGGCGAGTATACTTATATCAACGCGAATGAGGCAACCATGGACGGACTGGAACTGATGTCGTCATTGGATATGGGAACTTTGCTTCGGAAGTCATATAAGCTGGAATTATATGCAAATTGGACCCGGATGTTCCGCAGTGAACTGGAAGAGAAGGACAATACGGGAAAAACGACCAGGGATATGTATTATATTCGCCGTTCCAACGGAAACTTTGGATTGTGTTACGGTCCCAGGCCTTATCTCTCCATTCGTTTGAACGGCCGTTATATCGGATCCAGGCTGGAACAGGATTATTATAGTGATCTTCGGCCGGACCTGGCGGAAGCCGATTATTACACTGGGGGCGGATATACCGCGGACGATAAGGTACTGGAGTTACCAGATTATCTGTTGTTTGATTTTTCTGTGAATTACAATTATAACAGGCATGTGAACTTTGGCTTTACTGTATCGAATCTTTTAGATGATAATTATACGGAAAAAGACGGCTACAACATGCCTGGAAGAAGTGTGACGGGCAAGGTAACCTATAATTTTAACAGATAACAACCAATGGCAACCGTCACTTTTATTACAGGTGGAGCCCGTTCAGGAAAGAGCAGTTTTGCTCAACAGCTGGCTGAACAGCGGTCCGGACGACCTGTTTATCTGGCCACAGCCCGGATCATGGATGCCGATTTTGCCCGGCGTGTGGAACGACACCGGGCCGACCGCGGACCCCAATGGGAAACAGTGGAGCAGGGGAAATGGCTCTCAACGGTTGTGCCTGAAGGAAGAACCGTAGTAGTCGATTGCCTTACACTCTGGCTCACCAATTTTTTCTTTGATCTGGAGCAGGACGTCGATAAAACGCTGGAGCAGGCCCGGACGGAATGGACGGCTTTGCTGGAAAAAAAGGCTGACCTGATCGTGGTCAGTAATGAGCTTGGTATGGGTGTCCATCCGGAGAATGAGCTGGCCCGTAAATTTGCTGATGTGCAGGGGTGGATGAATCAGTATGTTGCCCGGCGGGCTGGTGAGGTTTACCTGATGGTGTCGGGAATTGCCGTGAAAATTAAATAAGATGCCACTGTAACTGGAAACGGGAAGGCGGTCTCTGATAACCGGAGACCTGCCTGACCGTTTGTCCGGATGTTCCGTTCATTGATCAATGGATCGAAACAGAGGCTGATATACAAATTGCAGAAGCATTAATTGAAAAAATAAACAGATGAACCTAAAAGAAAAACTGCAACACAAGATTGACCTGAAAACCAAACCGGCCGGCGCTCTTGGACAGCTGGAAGAAATTGCCCTGCAGCTGGGGCTGATTCAAAATACCTTGTCGCCTGAGTTAAAAAAACCGACGATTCTGGTGTTTGCAGCCGATCATGGTATTGCAGAGGAGGGGGTCAGTCCTTATCCCAAAGAGGTAACCTGGCAGATGGCGATGAATTTTTGTTCAGGTGGTGCGGCTGTCAGCGTTTTTTGCCGGCAGAACGGCATTGACCTGAAAGTGATCGATGCAGGCGTCGATTATGATTTCCCGGACGGATGCCCGGTTATTAATGCCAAGATCGCAAAGGGCACCAGTAACATGATGAAAGAGCCGGCCATGACCCTGGATGAATGCCGTATGGCCATGGAACGGGGAGCAAAATTTGTTCACCATGAGGCAGAAACTGGTTGTAATACCATTGGCTTTGGGGAAATGGGTATCGGGAATACATCGCCTTCCTCCTTGCTGATGCACCGCTTTATGAATCTGCCCATTGAAGTTTGTACCGGCAAGGGGGCGGGCATGACCGGAGAAAAGCTTAGCTACAAAACGTCTGTGCTCAAAGCTGTTGCTGAAAAGTATGATCCCCAGACACCGGAGGAAACCCTGGCTACCTTTGGCGGACTGGAAATAGCCATGATGGTGGGAGGTATTCTGGAAGCACGAAGGCAGGGAATGGTGATCCTTGTTGATGGGTTCATTGCTACTGCAGCAACACTGACAGCTATCCGTTTTGATGCCTTGGTGCGGGATAACTGCATTTTCTGCCATGCTTCCGAAGAAAGGGGCCATCAACTGGTACTGGATTACCTGCAGGCTAAGCCGGTACTAAGTCTTGGTATGCGGGTCGGGGAAGGTTCGGGAGCCGCGGTGGCCTACCCGGTGATCCGTGCTGCCGCTACCTTCCTCAACGAAATGACCAGCTTTGAAGAGGCAGGCGTAGCGAATAAAGAATAATAGGGTAAAGTTTGGGGCAAAACCCATTAACTATGAATAGGATGAAAAGACAAATTGAATTGTTTTTGACGGCGGTGATGTTCTACACCCGCATTCCCGTGCCCCGTTCGCTTGGCTTTTCAGAAGACCGGCTGAACCGTTCCACCCGGTATTTTACGGTGATTGGCTGGCTGGTGGGGGGGTGGGGTGCCGCTGTATTTTACGGGCTGCATTTTCTGTTTCCGGTCGGGTTGGCCGTATTTTTGAGCATGCTGGCCACCATTCTACTAACCGGGGCTTTTCACGAAGATGGCTTTGCAGATTTTTGCGATGGTTTTGGCGGGGGATGCACCCGGGAGGGTATTCTGGGCATTATGAAAGACAGTCGGATCGGAACATACGGAACACTGGGACTCATTGGCATTTTGGGCAGCAAGTTCCTTTCTGTTCAGGCCCTGCCTCCGGTCCTGATTCCCCGCGCACTTTTGGCTGCTCATGCTTTCAGCCGGATGATTCCGGTGTTGCTGATTTTTACCAGCCGTTATTCGCGGGAAGATGCACTGAGTAAAACAAAACCTGTGGGCAGGCGGGGAAAGCTGTCTGATTTACTGGTGGCAGCAGTTGCCGGTTTTCTTCCGCTGCTGCTGTTCCCATGGCAGCTGACCGTTTTGCTGATTCCCTTTTCTTTGTTGCTAAGCTGGATGTTTAAGCATTATACGGAACAAAAAATCGGAGGTTATACGGGTGATTGCCTGGGAGCGCTTCAGCAGTTAACTGAAATATTCTTTTATCTTTGTCTTTTAACCCTGGGATAAAAGAACTATGTTATGCAACTGACCTGTATTCGTCATACTCGTGTGGCTGTGCCATCGGGTATTTGCTACGGACAAACCGACGTTCCGCTGGCCGGTTCTTATGCAGAAGAGCTGGAAACCGTAAAGAAGCGGGTAAAGTCTTTCCGTTTTGACCGGATCTTTTGCAGTCCGCTTTCCCGCTGCCGAAAACTGGCGGACGACCTTTTTCCCGGTCTGGAGATCCGTTTTGACGATCGCCTGAAAGAACTGCATTTCGGAGATTGGGAAAACAAGGGCTGGGAAGAGATCTTCTTTTCTGCAGCCGGAAGGCATTGGATGGAGCATTATCTGGAAGCAGCCTGCCCGGGTGGTGAATCTTACCTTCTGTTCCGTTCCCGGATTTTATCTTTTCTGAGTGAACTGAGGCAAACCGGACTAGAGAAAATAGTACTGGTAACCCATAACGGAGTAATCCGTTTGTTAAAATCCATATTGGAAAAAATGACTGTTGAAGAAGTTTTTGAACAGTTTAATCCGGCTTACGGAGGCGTTTATTCTTTTGCATTGGAATAATGTTTGGCTCTTTCCGGGATGGGAAAGGTAGTGAGGAATGCTTTTCCCGGCAGTTGAGTGAATAAAAGCGGGGTCTGCGTTTTTTAATAAGCCGATTCGAACTGACGCAGGAAGCGAACGTCATTTTCAAAGAACAGTCTGATATCCTTGATTCCGTATCGCAACATGGCAACTCGTTCAATGCCCATGCCAAAGGCGAATCCTGTGTATTTTTTGGAGTCGATACCGCACAGTTCAAGTACATTGGGGTCGACCATCCCGCAACCCAGAATTTCCAGCCAGCCGGTATGTTTGCAAACGTTGCAGCCTTTTCCTCCGCAAATAGAACAACTTACGTCCATTTCGGCTGATGGTTCAGTAAAGGGAAAATAGGAAGGACGCAGGCGGATTTGCGTTTTTTCGCCGAACAGTTCCCGGGAGAAATAAAGCAGGGTCTGTTTCAAATCGGCAAAAGAGACATTTTCATCGACATAAAGACCTTCAATCTGGTGGAAAATGCAATGGGCCCTGGCCGATACGGCTTCGTTGCGGAAAACACGGCCGGGGAAGATAGCCCGGATCGGGGGTTGGGTCTGTTCCATGACCCTTACCTGAACACTTGAGGTATGGGTGCGCAACAATATATCGGGATTTCGCTGGATGAAAAAGGTATCCTGCATATCGCGGGCCGGATGTTCGGGAGGAAAATTCAGTGCCGAAAACACATGCCAGTCATCTTCGATCTCCGGACCTTCCTCCACGCAGAATCCAAGATGGCTAAAAATGTCAATGATCTCGTTCTTGACAATTGAAAGAGGATGACGGGTGCCGGTACGTATGGGCTCGGCCGGCCGTGTCAGATCATTTCCGGCGGAATCCTGGCTGTTTTGTTCAAAATGTTCCTTCAGCTCATTAATTTTTTGTTGGGTAAATACTTTTAATTCATTAAGAGCCCGTCCGACGGTTATTTTCTGATCGGCAGGAACAGTTCTAAACTCACTGAACAGCTTGTTCAGCAAACCTTTTTTACCGGTATACTTTACACGCAGAGCCTCCACTTCCTCCCGGGCCGAAACCCTGGCTGCTTCTAGTTCTTTTTTAAGTTCCTTAATTTTGTCTAACATCTTTCTGTATGTTGTTGAAAAGAAATACAAAGATAATTATTAACAGGGAATCAGGGCTGCCGGGAAATAAAAACTTAACTTATCATTTTCCTGCCGGCCTGGTTCAGGGGAGAATCCGGATGTGGCGAATCCGGATATCCTGCAGCGGACGGAAGTCGCTGTCAACTTTTATCCGGCTTATCCGGTCGGCTGTTTCCATGCCGGAGAGAACCTCTCCGAAAACCGTGTAACTGCCGTCCAGGTGAGGAGCTCCGCCTTCTGATTTATAGATCTGCCTTTGTTTTGCGCTGAACCGGTATTGATTTTCCTGTTCAATTTCATCGAGTTCCGCATCGGTATAACGGCGGCCGGTGACAATATAAAACTGTGAGCCGTCGGAACGGCGTTTGCTGTTGGCGCGGTCGGGCTTTCGCGGAGAACCGATCATGCCTCGGCGGTGAAAAAGACCAGGGACAGGATGAGCGGGAAGGGTGTAACCGGGACCTTTCCAGCCTACCACATCGTCTTTCCCAGCATAACGGGTGTCTGCCGCCCCGCTCTGAATGCCGAAATCACGGATCACCCGGTGGATTAGCAGGCTGTCATAATACTGCTCACGCACAAGCGCAATGAAGTTATCGCGGTACTGGGGGGTTTGGTTGAACAGCCTGATCCGGATGGTTCCCATGTCTGTAACGATTTCCAGTCCGCTGATTTTGCTGTTGGTTTCACTGATGGCTTTGCTGGTCCGGCTGCCCAGGTTTTGCAGCGGCTCCGGCCGGCTTGTTTTTCTGGACAGCAGTTCGCTGATCAGGGAAGCGGGAATGGCCTGATGTTGCTGTTCGTAGTCGACCGGTTCGGCGTAACCCAGTCCGATACAACGATCCGGTGTGGTAAACACGGGTGTACCGTAAGACTGAGACCGGAACCGGTTGGTCAGCAGATAACGCAGACTTCCCTTCAGTGTGGCCGGTCCGCTTAACATTCCCCGGTGCAGGGGCAGGGTGTTGCCTCTGGGCCGGGTGAGATACAGGCATTTTGTTCCGGCTTGCACCGGAGTGGTATACAAGTGAACCGGTTTTCTTTTGATTCCTTCCGCCTGGAGCAGCACCAGTCCGTTGATCCGGTCTACGGCAACAAAACCGGCAACCGTAAAATTACGGTCTTCATTCCATGGACTGATCCGCGCCCGGCTGGCATTTTGCAGAGGATTCAGTCGGCAGGCCAATAGGTTGCTGTCGACAAAAAATGCCGTTTCGCTGTTCAGGAAGCGTTCGCCGTCGAAGCTTTCCAGGTGAACTATGGAAGGGATAAGAGGGGTATAATCGGTTGCCGGTTGGGAGGGGAGCTTCTGTGTGTTTCCGGAGGATTCTGCCGGGGGCGTTTTTTTACCGGAAGAACAAGCACAAAAAATCCATAATAACAACAGGAGCAGGTGATACCGGTTCAATTTCATTGGAGAATGCTTACATGGATAGTCACATCGTTTACAGGGCGGTTATTGGCATCGGTTTTCAGGGCAGCGATCCGGTCAATAACTTCCATCCCGCTTATGCAGCGGCCAAAGACGGTATATTTCCCGTCCAGATCGGGATACCCGCCCAGGGAGGTGTAAGCCTTCCGCTGTTCGGGCGAGAATTTTAAGGTGTTCGGATTGAGGGCATATTGGGAGGCAATGTCTGCTTTCACTTGCCCGGCCAGCTCACGGAACTCATCCACCCGTTTTTCAGACCGGAGCTGTTTTAATTTATTGCGTATTTCCGGCTTGTATACCCGGGCCGTGATTCTGTTTTTAATTGGCCGGTTAACTGCCATTTCCAGCGTATCGAGCATGCCGGTGCTGTATACGCTGCCTTTGACAATATAAAACTGGGAAATATCCGACTGCTTGTACGGGTTTACCTCATCGGGCTGGCGGGGTGCACACAGGGCTCCTTTGTGATGGAAATGGGAGGAGAGGATTTCGTCATCCACGGTATGGTCGGGATCGCCGTACCCGATTCGTTTTCCCGGGGGGGCATTCCGGGAAGAGGCCGATCCGCCCTGGATCAGAAAATTCTCAATGACACGGTAAAAGAGTGTTCCGTTGTAATAGCCTTCACGGGCCAGCCGGATAAAAGCGTCCCGGTGTCTGGGGGTGTCGTCGAAGAGCTCGAAACGCATGGTTCCCAGGTTCGTCCTGATTTCCGCTATGTGGGTCTGCGCATGGGCGGGAAAAACGTAAAAAACCGGTAATATGGCAGAAAGCAGAATTCTCCGGCTTAATCGGAATAATAACTTCATCATCAGATCTGTTTTCCTTTCCTGCAAAGATAAACATTCTTCCAGGCCGGGAAAAGTTGACGGAAATACTGCAGTATCCCGGTCAATCCCGGCAAAAATGTTATTTTTAGCTTTGTTATGAATGTTTTGCAAGTTAATCAGCAGATCCGGCTGGAACCGATTCGCTATGCCCATGCTTTTCAGGTTTTTCAGGCCATTGATCATAACCGGAATTTTTTGGCTACCTGGTTGCCTTTTGTTCAGGAAACCGGAAGCCAGGAAGATACCGAGGCGTTTATCCGTTCTGTGCTGGCTGATCAGGAAAACCGGGAAGCTGTTTTTGTGATCTGGTACGGCGATCAGTTTGCCGGATTGATTGGAATGAAAGACACCGACCTGCAGAATCTGAGAACGGAGATTGGCTACTGGCTGATTGAAAAAATGACAGGCAGGGGCATTATGAAGCGTTCTGCCGAAACATTGATCGGGTATATTTTTCTGAGCCTGGGACTGAACCGCATACAGATCCGATGCGGGGTAGGTAATCACAAGAGTGCTGCGGTAGCCAGACGTCTGGGGTTCCGTTTTGAGGGGGTGGAACGTGCCGGTGAAAAGCACCGGAACGGATTCATTGACCTGGAGGTATACAGTTTACTCCGGAAAGAATGGGAGGAGCGATGAATTAATGATTTTTTCATTTTAAACATTTTTAAACCGGATGTCCGTTTTTTTAATCAATTTGTAATATATGTAACCAACTTACAACAAATTCATACAAAACTTTCCGATTTTGTTTTGTGCTTGACCCGAAATTGCTTTTTTGGGAAGGTTTTATTCTTGGAATCGTTTAATGTTTTGTTCGGTTTTTTAAATTTGAGCCGGATTTAAATCGGGCAGGCGATGCTGTTTGCTCTGATTCAAATGAGAAAACTATGGAAAACAAGACAATCAGAAGAACACTTTACCGGGTCTTACGGAAAACCGGGGTTCCCCGGAACAACATTGAACTGGAAGCCTCATTTCGCGATGATCTGAATTTTGATCAGATCGACTGGGCCCTGTTTTTGTATTACATGGAAGATACTTTTGGTATTGCCATAGATGATAAGGATGTATCCCGCCTGAACCAGGTAAAAGATTCTCTTGAACTGGTTCAGAATATAGACTGAAGCTTTCCTGGAAACGCATTAGTAGAGCAAAGGGACTGTAGCAATACAGTCCTTTTTTTGTTTTTGTTTGCTGCCGGTGATTACGGTTGCCGGATTGTCGTTCATGAGTCCGGAACAGTGATTCATCACCTGAATTGAGCCGGCTATACAATGGTTCCCGGAATTTTTGGATGGAGGAGAAGAAATCGATTATCTTTGACCTGCTTGTTTGACGATAATCTGATTTTTAAACAAATCATTCCACTCTTCTTCTTCGCACAAGCATGAAGCCGGAAATCCCCTTTCCGGCTTTTCTTGTGTGCCTTGTATGGCCGGTAGTGCCGGGAGAACCTGTGTGTGGTGGTTTGAAAGCTTGGGAGATCGGTTGCCTGAAGCATTTGGAAAGAAACAGTCAGACCAAAAGAATCTGTTGTCCCTGAAGCCGGATTACGTCTCCTTTTCTGAGTTTTGCCCGCTTTCGGTATTCCGTCTTTCCGTTCAGGCTGACCAGTCCTTTTTCGACGAGCTGTTTGGCCATTCCTCCCGACTCTGCCAGCCGGAGAAGTTTCAGGAGTTTGATCAGTTCGATGTATTCCGATTGCAGGGTAAATTCCATAATTTATTTTGTTTTAAAGAGTTTGCCAAGCTGCTCCTTCATTTTGAGGGTCAGTCCGGCTACCACCTGCTCGTAGGAATGGTCGATCCATTCCCGGATCATTCGGTCTGCCAGATTATGATTGAGGCTGACGGTATTCCAGTGTTTTTTGTTCATGTGATAACCCGGACTGACGCCGGGATAACGTTCCCTCAGGTCCTGAGCCTTTTCAGGATCACATTTGAGGTTAATCCAGCCGGTCGACTCCAGGTCCGTGAGCAGAAATATTTTTCCCATGACTTTGTATACCAGGGTGGTCTCATCAAAGGGAAACTCCTCGGTGACTCCTTTTTTGGACAGACAGTAGCTTCTGATTTCCTCAATGTTCATGCTTATTCCGTTTTTTGTGATAAAGATAATGAATGACCGGCCTTGTTGTAGGCAGATCCTGTGAGTAATCTGCAGAACTTAGCGGGCCAGGGGGTAAAAAGCGTTTTTGATATGCTCAAGCCGATGCCTGTTATTTTCAAAAATGATGGCTATCAGATCAAAACGGGTGTTTAGTCCGATTTGATTCCGGCGGATATAACGTTCGGCGGCAGCGATCAGATGATCCATCTTCTTTTGGTTGACTGCATCTGCAGGATGTCCGAACTGTTCGCCGGTGCGTGATTTCACTTCCACGATCACCAGTTCATCCTGATCCAGGGCAATGATATCAATTTCTGCCCGGCGCGATCGCCAGTTGGTTTCCAGGATACGGTACCCCAGCTTTTGGATATATTCCGCGGCAATCCGTTCCCCTTTTTTCCCGGTTTCCGTATGAAAGGCCATAGGGTATAGATATTATCCGGTAAATTAATGGAAATAAGTTATGTATTCCAAATCAGGGGGAGCGGTTTTTTATGAAATCAGCCGAAATACGGAACGGTCCGGCTTCACACTGAGGGAGTAAGATGCACCCAGCATCAGGGGCAGGTTGAGTTTGCTGTGGCCGGCAGGAAAGCCAAAGCAAACGGGATAATCATAGTTGCGTACTGCATGCCTGATGATTTCCTCAACCGATTGTCCGAAGGGACTGTCGCCTTCTTTCATTTCCGTAAACTGTCCTGCTACCAGGGCTTTTAGTTTTTTTAGTTTCCCCGCCAGGCGGAGACTGTGCATCATCCGGTCCAGCTTATAGAGTTGTTCCGACACCTCTTCGATAAACAGGATGCACCCGTCTGTAGAGGATTCCAGCGGTGTTCCAAGTAAACTGCATAAAATGGACAGGTTGCCGCCTGTCAGCATTCCGGTGGCAACTCCCTCCCGGTTCTGCGGGCAGGGGGGAAATTCCGGTGCGGGGTTTGCTGAGCCCTCCAGTAAACGGATCAGCTCAACAAAACTTACCGCTGGCTTTCCGTCTTTCAGGTAATTCACCGGCATGGCCCCGTGGATACTGCAAAAACCTGTCTGCTGCAGGCAGGCATGCAGCACGGTAATGTCGCTGAAGCCTGTCAGCCACTTGGGATGCCTGCGAAACCGGTTGAATTTAATTCGGGGGGCAATGCGTATGGCGCCATAGCCTCCGCGGGAGCAGATCACCGCCCGGCACAGCGGATCATCCAAAGCTTCCTGCAGGTCGGCCAGCCGCTGTTCATCGGTGCCGGCAAACCGGTCATGGCTACAGAAGACTGATTTTCCCGGAATGAGCTCAAAACCGGCCTGACGCAGCAAATCCATTCCTCCCAGTATTTTTTCCCGGTGCACCTTCCCGGCCGGGGATACGATACGGATCCGATCTCCTGGTCTCAGATAGGCTGGCTTGTTCATACGGATATTTTTTTGTAAATATAGCCATTTCTGCCCGGTGGGCAGTTCCTGCAAAAAAATCCTCGCCGAGGGGCTTGTCTTATCTTTTTACATAGATCCAGGCGCCGGAATCGGGTAATTTCGAAAGATAATCCTGATGCGCCTTGCGGGCCTCGTCAAAGCTGGCGTAACTTTCCAGCGCAATGTAATGCAGTCCTCTGATGATGCCCAGATTGCGGGCCGGGTAACCTGATTTCTTCATGGCAGAGAGGAAAGCACGGGCATTTTTTTCTTCTTTAAAGCTTCCTCCGATCAGGAAATATGGGTGACCGGCAACTACTTCCTCCGGAGATGCTTCCTGACTTTCTTCGGCAACGGTTTCTTCAAGTGCCGTTTTCTCCGGTTTTGGGAAAGTAATCATCGCAGAAAGATTGCTCAGGTCGGATTGCTGAAAATAATCCTGGTTATGCTTCAGGGGAGTAATGGCCAAAGCCAGTAACAAGGGGGCAGCGATCAGAACCTTGTGCATGGCTCTTTTTTGAAATATAACCTGAGTGGCATCCCGGCGAGACTGGGGAACAGGCTGAAGCTGGCGTTTCCGGGAATTCAGTGATTCGTAAGTGAAAGCAGTCAGTCCGAAAGCATCAGGGTTCAGATTTTCCGTAATTTGCGGAATGAAAATCAAATTTTCACGATCGTCGTACCTTAGTGTTCCTGTTCCGGGAATACAAATTTCTTCCCCGTCTGTCAGACGGTAATTCATTTCTTCCACCAGCAGATTTACTTTCCGGCTGGCCAGGAAATAACTGATTCCTTTCCTGTCGGCAACATAATTGATGAAAAGCCCGTCGTTGAAATTCAGCTTCCGGTTAAAACTGACGGTTTTGGCAGGCGGGGTGAAACGTGCACCCTGAAGGCCCGCCGGCTGGTAGCTGCTTACAAAACCTCCGAAGCCGGGAATGATTACGCAATCATTCAGCAGTAACAGGTCTTTGATTGAAGTCAGTAATTCCACGTCTGGCTTGATTTTTATTCAAAGTTAAGCAAAATTGTGAAGGCCGGCAACTTAAAGTTTTCAACATTTTACGGACAGTCCGGATTTTTTTGTTCTTTTTGCGGATGCTGTTTCCCCGGTATTAATTTCGTATTTTTGGAAAAAAATTCTGATATTGATAGCCATGAGTAAAATTCTTGTTACCGGGGGAACCGGATACATCGGTTCCCATACAACCGTGGAACTGCAGGAGGCAGGGTATGAGGTGATCATTGTGGATGACCTTTCCAATTCAAACGCGGAAGTGCTTGACAATATTCAACAGATTACCGGGAGAAGACCCGGATTCGAGCAGTTTAACCTGGCTGATGCAGGCCGTACAGACGATTTTTTCGGGAAAAATCAGGATATTGCGGCCATCATTCATTTTGCTGCTTCGAAAGCGGTTGGTGAGTCTGTGGAAATGCCCCTGCATTATTACCGGAACAATTTGGTTTCCCTGTTGAATATTCTGGATTGCCAGCTTAAGTATAGTATTCCGTACATTGTGTTCTCTTCTTCCTGCACGGTTTACGGGCAACCGGAAGTGCTTCCGGTAACCGAGAAAACACCGCGGAAGGATGCCGAATCGCCATACGGAAACACAAAACGGATCAATGAAGATTTTTTGCGCGACAGCATTCGGGCTTACCAGGGATTGCAGGGAATTGCCCTTCGTTATTTCAATCCGATAGGTGCCCATCCTTCGGCCCTTATTGGAGAATTGCCCCTTGGTGTTCCGCAAAATCTGGTACCTTTTATTACCCAGACCGCTGCCGGATTGCGTGACGAACTCCGGGTTTTTGGCGATGATTACCGGACTCCTGACGGATCGGCCGTGCGCGATTATATCAATGTGGTTGATTTGGCCAAAGCCCATGTGCTGGCAATTAAACGCTTGCTGGATGGCCGGACTAAATCGGCTTATGAAGTTTTTAATCTGGGTACGGGAAACGGTTATTCGGTTCTGGAAATCGTAGAGGGATTCGAAAAGGCTACGGGGGTAAAGCTCAATTACCGGATTGTGGAGCGGCGGGCCGGAGATGTTGAAAAGATTTGGGCCGATACGGATTATGCAAACGAAGAGCTGGGCTGGAAAGCAGAAAAGGGACTGGAGGAAACCCTGCTGTCGGCCTGGAACTGGGAAAAACGGATAAGGGGTATTGAGTAACAGTCTTTTGGGAGGAGGTGCTTCTCCTGTGCCGGGCGACAAAAAGATTTGAAGAGTACTGATTTTTAGACACGGATGAAAAGGGAACAAGCAAAAAGTGCTGGGAAAGCCGGGAAACGACAGCAGCTAAGCATTGTAGTGAAAGAGCCGGAGGAGCTGATGAAATTTTTGATCGGACAGCTTCCCCACAAGAATCGCAATAACATCAAAACCCTGCTGAGAAAAAGGGAGGTTTTGGTAGACGGCAAAGCCATCAGTCAGTTTAACCATGTGCTGAAGTCCGGTCAGCAGGTGGTCGTCGGTGCTTTTCCCGGACCGAGGGGACGGCAGATGCATGGGGTTGTGGTTGTGCATGAAGATGATGAGCTGATTGTGGTTAACAAGAAAGCCGGCTTGCTTTCCATGGCTACCGATAGGGAAAAACGGAATACTGTATACCGTATGTTAAGCGGTTATGTAAAAGAGGAGGATAAAGGAAACAAGATTTTTGTTGTTCACCGGCTTGACCGGGAAACCTCAGGATTGATGCTTTTTGCAAAAAACCGCCGCATGCAGGGATTATTGCAGACATCCTGGAAGCAAACCGTATCCGAACGCAGTTACCTGGCAGTGATTGAAGGGCAGCTTGACCCGCCCGAAGGAACCGTGTCTTCCTACCTGTTTGAAAGCAAGGCTTATATTGTTTATTCCAGTTCCGATCCGGACCGGGGGAGCCTTGCGGTAACCAGTTACCGCACCTTGAAATGGAATGAACGTTATTCCCTGCTGCAGATGAATCTGGATACCGGACGCAAAAACCAGATACGTGTTCATCTTAAAGATTTGAATCATCCAGTAGTCGGGGATAAAAAATACGGATCAGGCTGTAATGCACTGGGGAGGCTCGGCTTGCATGCCTGGGTGTTGGCCTTTACCCATCCGCTTACCGGGGAAAAGATGCGTTTTCAGACTTCCGTTCCGGGAAGCTTTCTGAAATTATTCTGAACGTAACAACTCTGGTTAACGGCTTACAGAAAGTGCTTGACAAGCCGGTAAATCCGGTTAAATTTGTTCCGTAAATGTATATTATGAAATATCTGCACGTATTATGAAGACTATTCTGATCACCGGCGGAGCCGGATTTATTGGTTCGCATGTGGTTCGTTTGTTTGTGAACCGCTATCCGGATTACCGGATTGTGAACATGGACAAATTGACCTACGCGGGCAACCTGGCCAACCTGAAGGATATTGAGGACCGCCCGAACTATTCGTTTGTAAAAGCCGATATTGTGGATGCTCCGGCTATGTTTGAGCTATTTGAATCCATTTCGTTTGACGGGGTGATTCATCTGGCTGCCGAATCGCATGTAGACCGGTCGATTTCCAATCCGACGGAATTTGTTTTTACCAACGTGATCGGAACGGTGAACCTGCTGAATGCCTCACGGGCCATCTGGAAAGACCATCCGGAGGGAAAACGGTTTTACCATGTTTCTACCGACGAAGTTTATGGTACCCTGTCTATGGGTGATGAGCTGTTTACCGAGCATACATGCTATAATCCGCACAGTCCGTATTCAGCCTCCAAGGCCAGTTCCGACCATTTTGTCCGGGCTTACCACGACACCTTTGGTTTGCCGGTTGTAATTTCAAATTGTTCAAATAATTACGGATCTTACCAGTTCCCGGAAAAGCTTATTCCGTTGTTTATCAACAACATTAAAAAAAACAAACCGCTTCCTGTGTACGGGAAAGGAGAAAATGTGCGCGACTGGCTTTGGGTGGAGGATCATGCCCGGGCTATTGATGTGATTTTTCACCGGGGAAAGAACGGAGAAACCTATAATATCGGAGGGCATAACGAATGGAAGAATATTGATTTGATCCGGCTGATGTGCCGGGTGCTGGACCGGAAACTGGACCGGGAGCCGGGCACTTCGGAAAGGCTGATCGCTTTTGTGAAAGACCGGGCCGGTCATGATCTGCGTTATGCCATTGATTCGTCCAAATTGAAAAAAGAACTGGGCTGGGTTCCCAGTCTGCAGTTTGAGGAGGGCATTGAAAAGACCATAGACTGGTACCTTGGTCACGAAGACTGGCTGGAACAGGTAACCAGCGGAGATTATCAGAAATATTACGAAGAGCAGTACCGGAAAAGATAGAGAAAATCGGTATTTTGCTCTTTTTTTTGGAAGGACAATCATTCAAATTTTCAATTATGTTTTCAGGAATTGTAGAAGAGTTCGGCATTGTAAAAGCGGTTGAAAAGGAGCAGGAAAATTATCATTTTACCGTATCCTGCTCATTCATGGGGGAGCTGAAAATTGACCAGAGTCTTTCCCATAACGGGGTTTGCCTGACGGTGGTCAGCCTGGACCGGAAAGCCGGGACCTATACGGTGACGGCTATCCGGGAGACCATTGAAAGATCCAATCTGGGATTGCTGGAAGTAGGTTCAAAGGTGAACCTGGAACGCAGCATGCCGATGAACGGCCGGCTTGACGGGCACATTGTGCAGGGGCATGTTGACCAGACCGCGGTGTGTGAAGAAGTGGAGGAGGCCGATGGAAGCTGGTATTATACCTTTGCCTATGCCTGTGATAAGAAAATGGCCCGCAAAGGATATCTGACCGTTGAGAAGGGATCGGTAACGGTAAACGGGGTGAGTCTGACCGTGGTTAACTCCAAAAAGAGGTCATTCCAGGTGGCCATTATTCCCTATACATACGAGCATACCAATTTT
>JBFWIL010000005.1:0-24796 GCA_050256015.1 Mangrovibacterium sp.
GCCGCGTTTAATTGACAATCTGAACCGGATACAGGACGGGCCGTATTATTCTCTCGAGAATGTAAAGAAAACCTACCGTTCACTGAACCAGATCAATCAGTTCCGGATGGTAAATGTGAATTTTGAGCCAGCTGAAACTACCCCGGGAGACACCCTGGGATTGCTGGATTGCCGTATTTTGCTGGCCCCGCTCTCCAGACAGGGGTTTTCTGTTGATCTGGAGGGAACTAATTCTTCCGGGAATATTGGGGTGGCCGGGAATTTGAATTATCAGCACAGGAATTTATTCCGCGGAGCGGAAATACTCAGCCTGAATCTGAAAGGAGCCTTTGAGCGGCAACAGGCTATGGTGAATGAAAGTTCGTTGCGGTTTAACACTCATGAGTATGGCGTGGAAGCCTCGCTGAATCTGCCTAAGTTTTTAAGTCCGCTTAACAGCAGGCGGTTCTTTAATTACCAGGTTCCGCAGACCGGCTTTACACTGGGTTACAATTTTCAGGAACGCCCCGATTACACGCGTACCATAACCAATTTCCGATTTGGATATAACTGGAAAAGCAAATCTTACCGTACGCATCTGCTGAACCTGATCGATTTGAACTATGTGAATTTGTCGCGGTTTAATTCCGATTTTCTCAATTCGATAAAAGACCTGTACATTAAAAGCAGTTATACGGATCATCTGATCCTGGCACTCAACTATTCGCGGGTCGACCATGTGCAGCAGATCGGCAGCCGGGGGGATTACAGTTATTTTAAGTGGTCGTTTGAGTCGGCCGGGAATTTTCTCTATGCTCTGGCCGGACTGGCAGGAAGGAGCCGTACGGAGGCGCTGGATACCATTACCGGGGAACTAACCCGTTACCATCGGCTTTTTGGAACCCGTTTTGCCCAGTATCTGAAGGCTGACTTGGAATACCGTTACGGATACCGGCTGGACAGGTTTAATTCGGTGGTGGCCCGTTTGTTTGCCGGAATTGCCGTGCCGTACGGAAATCTGGATGTGTTGCCTTTTGAAAAAAAATATTTTACCGGAGGGGCAAACGGAATTCGGGCCTGGCAGGTACGAACCCTGGGGCCGGGAACATACCGTGCCGCTGAAGATGCCTATCCGAACCAGTCGGCCGATATTAAGCTGGAAGCCAATCTGGAATACCGCTTTCGTTTGCTAGGCCGGATGGAAGGGGCCTTTTTCCTGGATGCCGGAAATATCTGGGCTATTAACAATAAGGATAATCGCCTCGGGGCCCGCTTCCGGGTCAATCGGTTTTATCGGGAAATTGCCCTGGGAACAGGAACGGGATTGCGTTTTAATTTTGATTATTTTATTTTCCGGCTGGATCTGGGGATGAAACTGCGTGATCCCTCCCTGGAAGAAGGGAAACGTTTTATTATCGGGAATTATCCGATTGACGGAGATCAGTTTAATTTGTCGTTTGCCATTGGGTATCCGTTCTGAGCAGGATTCTTCATAAAAAGGTGTCTCAAATTTTTGAGACACCCATGTATTGTCGGTCACGTGTGGTTCAGGCCTGGTTGGCCGACCCCAGAACATCCAGATTTTTATGCATATACAGTTCTTTCAGCTCTTCACGTGCAGGGCCAAGGTACTTTCTCGGATCAAATTCACCCGGTTTTTCGGTCAGCACCTTGCGTATGGCAGCAGTCATGGCCAGCCGGCCGTCAGAGTCGATGTTGATTTTGCATACAGCCGATTTGGCGGCGCGCCGCAGCCATTCTTCGGGAATGCCTACGGCATCTCTCAGCTTTCCACCCAGTTCATTGATCATTTGAACGTATTTTTGGGGAACGGAAGATGATCCGTGCAGGACAATCGGGAATCCGGGAATCTGCTTTTCGATCTTTTCCAGAATGTCAAAGCGAAGCATGGGCGGAATAAGAACCCCTTCTTCGTTGAGGGTACATTGCTCCGGTGTGAATTTGTTGGCTCCGTGCGAGGTCCCAATGGAAATGGCCAGCGAGTCCACCCCTGTTTTACTGATAAAGTCTTCCACCTCTTCCGGTTGTGTATAGCTTGAGTGTTCGGCAACCACATCGTCTTCAATGCCGGCCAGCACACCCAGTTCGCCCTCAACGGTTACCCCGTATTTATGGGCGTATTCCACAACCTGACGGGTCAGCTCCACGTTTTTTTCGTACGGATGATGTGAACCGTCTATCATGACCGAAGAGAAGCCGTTGTCGATACAGTCTTTGCAGAGTTCGAAGGTGTCTCCGTGATCCAGGTGCAGAACGACAGGGATTTCGTAGCCCAGTTCCTTGACATATTCCACAGCACCCCGGGCCATGTTCCGCAGCAGGGTGGCATTGGCATATTTCCGGGCTCCTGAAGACACCTGAAGGATTACTGGTGATTTTGTTTCCACGCAGGCCTGCAGGATTGCCTGGAGTTGCTCCATGTTGTTAAAGTTATATGCAGGAATTGCATATCCCCCGTCAACGGCTTTCCGAAAGAGCTCTTTCGTGTTGACGAGTCCTAATTCTTTGTAACTAACAGCCATATTTTAATTATTTAAAGGTAATACTGGTATCTGTTAAAACCACTACAATAATAAGCATAAAATTTCGAAGCGCCATTTCCGGAAGAAGAGTGAATTCTCATTTTAGAAAAGCTTAACACACTGGCCGGTCTGTTTTAGCATCTGATGCTTTGTTTTTAATAATCCGGTAGGAGGGAACTGATTTCGGGACAGGGAGAGCCGGTAAAATGCGGTAGCATAAGCTTTCTTCCCAATTTGCTTTCTGCTTTCGCGGAAAAAAATAAATTTGCAGTGTATTCTGTTGAGTTTTTATAAAAATGTCGGTTTCTGTCTGATAAAAATTAGTCCAATGACGGAAGGCAATAGACACAAAAGAGCGGAGTTCTCAAGTAAATTCGGCGTTATTGCGGCGGCTGCAGGTTCGGCTGTCGGACTGGGCAATATTTGGAAATTCCCTTATGTGGCCGGTATTTACGGGGGAGCTGCCTTTATGTTTGTATACATGGGCTTTGTGCTGGCTATCGGATTGCCGGTCATGCTTTCGGAACTCTCCATTGGCCGGAAATCCCGGAGAAATGCATTCGGAGCCTTTAAGAAGCTGGCGCCGGGCACTCCCTGGAAATATGTGGGGGTACTCGGGATCGGGGCCGCTTTTATGATCTTGTCTTATTACGGGGTTGTGGCCGGCTGGAGTATCCGTTTTGTGGTTGCATCGCTGACCAATAGTTTTAAGGCGTTAAGTTCCGATCAGCTGGTTAGCAGTTTTACCGGATTTATGGAATCACCGGTGGAGCCGGTGCTCTATCAGTTGCTTTTCATGCTGCTCACCGGTTTGATCGTCATTTTGGGAGTAAAGAATGGTATAGAGAGGAATGTCAAAATCATGATGCCCTTGCTGGTGCTGATCATTCTGGTTCTTTGTGTCCGTTCTGTTACGCTCCCTGGGGCCAGGGAAGGGCTTCGTTTTTTGTTTCAACCCGATTTCTCCAAGCTGACCGGAGAAGGGGTGCTGGCAGCGCTGGGGCAGGCATTTTTTTCCCTCAGCCTGGGTATGGGAACGCTGATTACTTACGGGTCGTATATTGACAAAACCAACCCTTTGCCAAAAACGGCCATGGAAGTTTCAATTGCCGATACGCTGATTGCTATCCTGGCCGGAGTGGCGATTTTTCCGGCAGTGTTTGCATTTCATATTGAACCCAGCAGCGGACCGGGGCTGGTTTTTATTACTCTGCCGAACGTGTTTCAGCAGATGGCCGGTGGTTATTTCTTTGCCGTGATCTTTTTTATTCTCCTGGTGCTGGCAGCCCTTACTTCATCTATTTCCATCCTCGAGGTCGTAGTGGCCTATTTCCATGAAGAACTAAAAATGAAGCGCCGTCTGGCAACCATTTTTGCAACTGTGCTGGCAGCCCTGTTGGGGATAATCTGCTCGCTTTCCATGGGGGTATTCCGTGATTACACCTTTTTCGGGCTGAATTTTTTTGATCTGCTAGACTGGATTTCGGCCAATCTGCTGCTGCCCGTAGGCGGATTGTTCATAGCTCTGTTTGTGGGATGGAAGCTGGGAAGGCAAAAGATCAAGGCCGAACTGGCAAAAGGGGCTCATCTTCCCGAGCTGCTGTTGTCTGTGTTTATGTTCCTGATTCGTTTTGTAGCCCCCGTAGCGATTGCCCTGGTATTCCTGAATGGAATCGGAATGATGAACCTGTAAGGGATTTTTTTCGTATACCGGGTAACCAAGGTTTTGCCGGTATGCGTTTAAAATCGTTTATTCGCGACTACTTTTCTTTCACCCGGGGAGAACGAATAGGAATCGGGCTGCTGTTGGGTCTGATGCTTATCCTGCTGGTGGCCGGAAGAATGGTCTGTTATTTTGAGCAGACGAATGTGCCCGGAGAGGAGGATTTTTCCCGGGTTCTGAAGGAATTCCGGGAGGAGGTGGAACGCTCGTCAGGAGGGATGTCCCTTTTCCCTTTTGATCCGAATACCGCCGGCCGGGACTTGCTTGACAGCCTGGCCCTGCCTTCGGCGATACGGCAGAATATGCTGAAATACCGCCGTGCAGGGGGTATTTTTCGTTTCAGACAGGATATCCGGAAGTTATACGGGATGAACGATTCCCTGTATGAAGTTATTGAACCTTATCTTTTGCTTCCTGTGTCAGATGTTGCTTCCGGGCCGGAAGTGCCTGCAAGCGGAAGGAAGTCTCCTGTAAGCGGAACTGTGCCGGATAGTCGGAAATACGGCAAAAATATACGGCAAGCGGATCCGGAAAGAACCGAAATAAACCGGGCCTCTGCGGCCGATCTGCTTCCCTTGCCGGGCATCGGACCGGTATTGTCGGAACGTATCGTGAAATTCCGGGATTGGCTGGGAGGATTTCATTCGCTTGCACAGCTCCGCGAAGTATACGGTTTACGGGAAGAAACCCTGGAAAACATTCTGCCTCTGCTTGAGCTGGATTCTTCCTGTCTGGTTAAGCTAAACATCAATACGGCCGGTTTTGTTGTGCTGGCCGGGCATCCTTATCTGGAAAAAACGGATGCGCAGAGAATTCTGCGCTACCGGAAACAATACGGCAGAATCGGTGATCTGCGGCAACTGCTGAATGACTCGGTGCTGGAAAGGGAAGTGTATAACCGGATATTGCCTTATCTGAAAACAGGTAACTGATCCGGAAGCATTTGCGTAAAAAAGAATGCGTTTGTTTTTGAATTTAAAAAATAGATGATAAATTTGATTAATAACGGATAATTTCTAAATTTGCGGCTCAAAATTTAACAGCTAAAAATTAATTCTATGATCGTTATTCCGGTTAAAGAAGGTGAAAATATCGAAAGAGCCCTGAAGAGATTCAAAAGAAAATTCGAAAAGACAGGTGTAATCAAGGAATTGCGCGAGCGTCAAGCCTTCACAAAACCTTCGGTTGAGCGTAGAACAGAAATCAAAAAGGCGATCTATATTCAACAATTGCAACGTCAGGAAGACTAGTTCCTGTTTTTTTGCCAGGTTCCTGTTTGCATTAAAGGAAAAGTTGTATGACTTATCAGGAATCATTTCTGAACTATCTGAAGTTCGAGAAGCGATGTTCGGATCATACGGTGGTTGCTTATCGAAAAGACCTCGATCAGTTTGAAGCGTTTCTGTTCAAAACGGTCGGGGATTTTAACGTGTTGGAGGTCGGACCGAAGTTGGTACGGGAGTGGGTTGTTTTTCTGATGGAACATGGTGATGCGGCCAAGACCGTAGTCCGCAAAATTACGGCGCTTAAGTCGTTTTATAAATTTCTGATGCGCCAGGAGCTTATCGAATCCTCTCCGGCAGTTTTGGTAAGCACCCCGAAAGTACCGAAAAAACTTCCCGTTTTTGTAGATGAGGGCAGCCTGAACAGCCTGTTGGATAACGGGTATTTCCCCGACGATTTTGAAGGCATTAGGGATAAGCTCATCCTCAGCCTGTTTTACGGCGGGGGAATGCGTCTGGCTGAGTTGAAAAATCTCAGGGACCACGACCTGCAGCCGGCCGAATCGCTGGTTCGTTTAACCGGGAAGAACAGAAAAGACCGGCTGGTACCGTATCCGCGTAGCATTAATCCGCTGCTTGAAGCCTATTGGCAGATCAGGGAACATGAATTTCCCGGGGGCACGCCCGTCCTTCTGGTTACGGCCAAGGGCAAACCCGTCTATGACAAACTGATTTACCGGACCGTTCGCAAATATCTTTCTCTGGTAACCAGCCTGGAAAAGAAAAGTCCTCATGTGCTCAGGCATACCTTTGCCACGCACCTGCTGGATCGCGGAGCTGATCTGAATGCCGTCAAAGAGTTGCTGGGGCACAGCAATCTGGCAGCTACCCAGATATACACACATACCTCGACGGAAACAATACAACGTATTTACAAACAGGCTCATCCGAGAGCCTAAAACCAAAAGGAGGAAGAACTATGAATATCAATGTCAATGCCGTTCATTTCACGCCGGATCAGAAGCTTGTCAATTTTGCCGTAAAAAAAACAGGCAAGCTGGATACTTTTTTTGACGGGATTATTTCCGGTGAAGTGATTCTTAAGGTTGAGAAGCCGGAAACGACCAACAATAAGATTGCCGAGATCATACTTTCCATACCTGCCGGTAACGATTATTTGTTTGCCAAGAAGCAGGCTGATTCATTCGAAGAAGCTATTGACCTGGCTGTTGATGCCTTGCGTAGGCAGCTTACTAAATTCAAGGAAAAATTGAAGGAAAAATAATTTCAAAAAATGGACGAGAACACTTGAAGTAACCAAAAATATTTATACATTTGCAAACTCTTTTTTGGGAAATTTCCGGCTAATCAGGACTTTAGGGTAAATTGCTGTGAGTGTACTGTTGGGCTAGCCGAACGGGAGGCTGTGCAACACCCGGGTGAAAGCAGGTGTATGCCGGATTAGCTCAGTTGGCCAGAGCACGTGATTTGTAATCTCGGGGTCCTCAGTTCGAATCTGAGATCCGGCTCGAAAAAGGATAGTTTGAAAGCGGAAAATCTTGGATTTTCAAAATTAGTTCTTTTATTTTACAGGTTAGATTAGCCGGAAGCGTTCTGAGCAAATGGGGAGATACCAAAGTGGCCAACTGGGGCAGACTGTAAATCTGCTGGCTTATGCCTTCGTAGGTTCGAATCCTGCTCTCCCCACCCGGACATTCTTCTTTCCCCGGATGAATGTTTTGGACGAATGCAGCTTGCTGAATATGCGGGAGTAGCTCAGCTGATAGAGCATTAGCCTTCCAAGCTAAGGGTCGCGGGTTTGAATCCCGTCTCCCGCTCAATGACGTTTACAAGCCGGGGTAGCTCAGGGGTAGAGCGCATCCTTGGTAAGGATGAGGTCACGAGTTCAAATCTCGTTCTCGGCTCAATTTGAATTGAATGAAAATTAAAAACAGTTATTTGTTATGGCTAAAGAACATTTTAACAGGGATAAGGACCATGTAAACATTGGTACCATTGGTCATGTTGACCACGGTAAAACTACCCTTACGGCTGCTATTACTACAGTATTGGCAAAAAAAGGCCTTTCTGAGATCAAGTCTTTTGACTCAATCGACAGTGCCCCGGAAGAAAAGGAACGTGGTATTACAATCAACACGGCTCATGTGGAATACCAGACGGCTACCCGTCACTATGCCCACGTTGACTGTCCCGGACATGCCGACTATGTAAAGAACATGGTTACCGGTGCTGCCCAGATGGATGGTGCCATTTTGGTCGTTGCAGCTACGGATGGTCCTATGCCGCAGACTCGCGAACATATCCTGCTGGCCCGTCAGGTAAACGTACCCAAGGTGGTTGTTTTTCTGAACAAGGTCGACATGGTTGATGACGAGGAGTTACTGGAACTTGTTGAAATGGAAGTTCGCGAATTGCTGGATTTCTATCAGTTTGATGGAGATAACGCTCCGGTTATTCGCGGATCTGCGCTGGGAGCCCTGAACGGTGAACCGGAATGGGAAGAAAAAGTGATGGAGCTGATGGATGCCTGTGATAGCTGGATTCCGCTGCCTCAGCGTGATGTGGACAAACCTTTCCTGATGCCTGTTGAAGATGTTTTCTCCATTACCGGCCGCGGTACTGTGGCTACCGGTCGTGTTGAAACCGGAATTGTTCATACCGGTGACGAATTACAGATGATTGGTCTGGGTGCCGAAGGTCGCAAGACGGTATGTACAGGTGTGGAAATGTTCCGTAAGATTCTGGATGAAGGGCAGGCTGGTGATAACGTTGGTCTGTTGCTCCGCGGTGTGGACAAGAAGGAAATCAAACGTGGAATGATCCTGGCCAAGCCGGGTTCCATTACCCCGCACACCAAATTCAAAGCTGAGGTTTATGTGCTGAAGAAAGAAGAAGGCGGCCGGCATACGCCGTTTCACAACAAATACCGGCCGCAGTTCTACCTGCGTACGCTTGATGTGACCGGTGAAATCAACCTGGAAGAAGGACGCGAAATGGTTATGCCTGGAGATAACGTAACCATCACTGTTGACCTGATCTATCCGGTAGCTTTGAACGTGGGACTGCGTTTTGCTATCCGTGAAGGCGGACGTACCGTAGGTGCCGGTCAGGTTACTGAAATCCTGAGCTAATAATACGGGTTCTGATAAGAATATGTTGAAATAAGTCCCTGATCTCCGGATCCGGGACTATTTTCGGATTTTACAAGCTTGAAAGGCCTGTGTCATTTAGGGATGAAGCTCGTCGGGGGAGTTTTCTTCTTTGGGAGAAATAGAAGTTCGATTCTTCTCATCCTTCAAAAACACGAACAAAATGAAACTAAAACTATATTTTCAGGAGGCTTACAATGAGCTGGTTCACAAAGTGACCTGGCCTACCTGGAAAGAGTTGCAGAACAGTGCATTTATTGTAATGGTTGCTTCCTTTATCATAGCACTTATTATATTTGTGATGGATATCTCTTTTGAGAACATTATGAATTTAGTGTACAGCTTGTTTTATTAATACTTTTTGGAGATCAACATGAGCGAAAATCAGAAAAAGTGGTATGTTCTGCGCACCATCGGAGGTAAGGAAAAGAAGGTCAAGGAATATATCGACAATGAAATTGCAAATGCGGGACTCCAGGAGTATATTTCACAGGTGCTGATACCCACTGAAAAGGTTTATCAGATACGTAACGGAAAGAAAATCAGCAAAGAACGTAATTTCTTTCCGGGTTATGTGTTAATTGAGGCTGCCCTGGTTGGTGAGATTCCCCATATGCTGAAGAATGTCAGCAATGTGATTGGTTTCTTAGGTGACACCAAAGGGGGTGATCCTGTCCCTATGCGTCAGTCGGAAGTAAACCGGATTTTAGGTCGGGTTGACCAGATGGCCGAAGCCGATGCGGAGGTGAATATTCCTTATGTGGTGGGTGAGACTGTGAAGGTTACTGACGGTCCTTTTAACGGATTCAACGGGATCATTGAGGAGATCAATGAGGAGAAGAAGAAGTTAAAGGTGATGGTCAAAATTTTTGGACGAAAAACACCTTTGGAACTTAGCTTTATGCAGGTTGAAAAGGAGTAGTTAATCTTATTATTTATCATTATGGCTAAAGAAGTTGCTGGATTAATTAAATTACAGATTAAAGGAGGTGCGGCAAATCCCTCACCCCCTGTAGGACCAGCATTGGGTAGCAAAGGGGTGAATATTATGCAATTCTGCAAACAGTTCAATGCCCGGACACAGGACCTTGCGGGGAAAGTGCTTCCGGTTATTATTACTGTTTATGCAGACAAATCGTTTGATTTTGTAATTAAACAACCCCCAGTGGCCGTTCAATTATTGGAAGTTGCCAAACTGAAATCAGGTTCAGCCGAACCCCATGCCAAAAAGGTGGGCGGGATAAGCTGGGACCAGGTAAAGCAGATTGCCGAAAGCAAAATGTCTGACCTGAACTGTTTCACGCTGGAATCTGCTATGAGAATGGTTGCTGGCACTGCCAGAAGTATGGGAATAACTGTTGAAGGTGAATTCCCAGCGAATAACTAATAAAAATTTAAAACATGGGCAGAATTACAAAAAATATGAAACTTGCTCAGGAGAAGCTCGAAAAGGCGAAACAATATCCTATTTCAGAGGCTGCCAGACTGGTAAAGGAAATCTCTTTTTCCAAGTTTGACGCATCGGTGGATATTGATGTCCGTTTGGGTGTAGATCCGAGAAAAGCGAATCAGATGGTTAGAGGTGTAGTTTCTTTACCCCACGGAACGGGAAAGGAAGTTCGCGTATTGGCGCTTGTCACTCCCGACAAGGAAGCGGAAGCGCGGGAAGCCGGCGCTGATTTCGTTGGTCTGGACGATTACGTCGAAAAGATCAAAGGGGGATGGACCGATTTTGATGTGGTGATTACCCTTCCTCCGGTTATGGGCAAAATCGGTCCGTTAGGCCGTGTGCTTGGACCGAGGGGGTTGATGCCGAATCCCAAAAGCGGAACCGTAACCATGGAGATCGGCAAAGCGATAAGGGAGGTTAAGCAGGGAAAGATTGACTTCAAGGTTGATAAGTTTGGGATTGTGCATACTTCGATCGGAAAAGTATCTTTTGATCCCCGGAAGATTGAGGAGAATGCCCGCGAATTTATGAATACGATTATTAAGCTGAAACCTGTGGCCGCCAAGGGTACTTATGTGAAAAGTGTTTACCTTTCCAGTACCATGAGTCCCGGAATTCAAGTTGAACCCAGGTCTGTAACAGACTAGAAAAGGATTGTAAACAATGAAAAGATCGGAAAAATTAGAGATTATTGATAATCTGGCAAAAGAGATCAATTCGTACAGTCACTTTTACCTGGCCGATGTTGCTGATCTGAATTCGGAAGATACAAGCAGTTTGCGGCGTCTTTGCTACAGCAAGCAGGTAAAGCTGATTGTTGTGAAGAATACCCTCTTGCGTAAGGCTCTGGAAAAATCTGAAAAGAATACGGATGAGCTTTATGATGTGCTTAAAGGCAATACTTCCATCCTGTTTAGTGAGGTTGGGAATGTGCCTGCGAAACTGATCAAAGAATTTTCCCAAAAGCATAAAAAGCCTGTACTTAAGGCTGCCTATGTGGAAGAGTCGGTTTATGTGGGTGAAAACCAGCTGGATGTATTGACTTCCATTAAGTCGAAGGACGAATTGCTCGGTGATCTGGTTGCCTTGCTGCAGTCGCCCGTCAAAACGGTGCTCGGCCAGCTTCGGTCTGGTGGCAATACCATTCACGGTGTTCTTCAAACCCTTTCAGGAAGATGATTTTGCGCCGGAGTGTTGTCGCCTTTTGGGTAGAGGCAGCCGAAGCACCCGGGACTGCAAGCAATTAAGTAGAATTATTTTAGTTACAATTTATTGCATAAAAATTAAAGAAAATGGCAGATTTAAAAGCACTTGCAGAAGAGTTGGTAAACTTGACTGTAAAAGAAGTAAACGAATTAGCTGACATTTTAAAATCAGAATATGGTATTGAACCCGCCGCTGCAGCCGTTGCTGTTGCCGGTCCCGCAGCTGCAGGTGGCGGTGAGGAAGCTGCTGCGGCTCAGACTGAGTTCGATGTAATTCTGAAGGCGGCAGGCGGTTCCAAGCTGGCTGTTGTTAAACTGGTGAAAGAACTTAGCGGTCTGGGGCTGAAAGAGGCCAAGGAACTGGTTGACGGAGCTCCCAAGGCTGTAAAGGAAAAAGTCTCCAAGGAAGAAGCAGAATCATTAAAATCTCAGTTAGAGGAAGCTGGAGCTGAAGTTGAACTTAAATAACAAAGCTTACGACCCTAAGATACTATAAGGTCTGTATTGGTTTAGAATCCCACGCAAGTGGGATTCTAGGCCTTTTTGTATATTTATGTTATAAGTTCACTTAATTTTATTTTACATGTCATTAAACGCTGAAAATCAGAGAGTAAGTTTTTCCTCTTCCAAAACGGTTTTCGATTATCCTGATTTCCTTGAAATACAGATCAAATCGTTTAAAGAATTCTTTCAGTTGGGGACTACTCCTGAAAACCGGAAGAAGGAAAGCCTGCATAAGGTTTTCGAGGAAAACTTTCCCATTACAGATACCAGGAATAATTTTGTACTTGAATTTATTGATTATCAGGTCGATCCGCCGCGATATTCCATTGACGAATGCATTGAACGCGGACTTACCTTCAGTGTTCCGGTTAAGGCCAAACTCAAACTGTACTGTACCGATCCTGAACATGAGGATTTTGACACTGTTGTACAGGATGTATACCTGGGGACTGTACCGTATATGACAGATAAAGGAACCTTTGTCATCAACGGGGCGGAACGCGTGGTAGTGTCGCAATTGCACCGTTCTCCCGGCGTATTTTTCGGACAAAGTGTTCATGCCAACGGCACCAAGCTGTATTCCGCGCGAATCATTCCGTTCAAAGGGTCGTGGATTGAATTCGCCACCGATATCAACAGCGTGATGTATGCCTATATTGACCGCAAAAAGAAATTGCCCGTAACCACACTGCTGCGTGCCATCGGATACGAAAGTGATAAGGATGTGCTGGAAATATTCGGACTGGCTGATGAAATTAAGGTTTCCAAAACCGGGCTGAAAAAGATAGTGGGACGGAAACTGGCTGCCCGGGTGCTGAAAACCTGGGTGGAAGATTTTGTGGATGAAGATACGGGGGAAGTGGTTTCCATTGAACGGAACGAAGTGCTGATTGATCGGGAGACCGTTATCGAAACCGAACATATTGACGAGATTGTAGAGTCGGGTACCAAAACCATTCTGCTGCACAAAGAAGATCAGAATCTTCAGGACTATGCCATTATCTACAATACTCTTCAGAAAGATCCGTGTAATTCAGAAAAGGAAGCGGTGCTTTATATATACCGTCAGTTGCGTAATGCCGAACCGCCTGATGAGGCTACGGCCCGCGATGTGATTGACAAGCTGTTTTTTTCTGAGAAACGTTATGATCTGGGTGAGGTTGGCCGTTATCGGATTAACAAAAAACTTGGGCTCGACATTGATATGGAAACCCAGGTGCTGACCAAAGAAGATATTATCGAAATTATCAAATATCTGATCAAACTGGTTAATTCCAAGACCGATGTGGATGATATTGACCACCTGAGCAACCGGCGTGTCCGCACGGTGGGCGAGCAGATGTACAATCAGTTTGGTGTTGGACTGGCCCGTATGGCCCGTACGATCCGGGAGCGCATGAATGTACGCGATAATGAGGTGTTTACACCGATTGATCTGATCAATTCCAAAACGTTGTCTTCGGTTATTAATTCGTTTTTCGGAACGAATGCGCTTTCCCAGTTTATGGACCAGACCAATCCGCTGGCAGAGATGACGCATAAACGGCGTATGTCGGCCCTGGGACCCGGCGGTCTGTCGAGAGAACGTGCCGGATTTGAAGTGCGCGACGTACACTATACACACTATGGCCGGCTGTGTCCGATCGAAACTCCGGAAGGTCCTAATATCGGACTGATTTCCTCGCTCTGTGTTTTTGCCAAGGTAACCGATCTGGGTTTTATTGCCACGCCTTACAGGAAAGTAAAAGACGGGCAGGTGGATCTCTCTGCGGAGGGGGTGGTTTACCTGACAGCCGAAGAGGAGGAAGGAAAAGTCATTGCCCAGGCCAATGCGCCTATTGATGAGGGCGGCTACTTTATGAACCAGCGGGTGAAGTCGCGTCTGGAAGGCGATTATCCTGTTGTGGACAAGGAAGAGGTGGAACTGATGGATGTGGGACCGAACCAGATCGCTTCCGTGGCCGCCTCCCTTATTACCTTCCTGGAACATGATGATGCCAACCGGGCCCTGATGGGATCAAATATGATGCGTCAGGCTGTGCCGCTGCTTCGGCCGGAAGCTCCGATAGTAGGTACCGGACTGGAAGGTGCTGCCGCACGGGATTCACGGGTGATGATTGCTGCAGAAGGCGAAGGTGTGGTGGAATACGTGGATGCCGATGAAATTGTGATCCGTTATGATATGACGGACAATGAGAAATATGTCAGTTTCGATCCGGAACTGAAACATTATAAACTTCAGAAATACCAAAAGACCAACCAGGGTACGGTTGTTGATCTGAAGCCCATTGTGGCTAAGGGCGAACGGATAACCGAAGGACAGATTCTTACCGAGGGTTATGCCACCCAGGGAGGGGAACTGGCATTGGGGCGTAACCTGAAGGTGGCCTTTATGCCCTGGCAGGGATACAATTATGAGGATGCCATCGTGGTTTCAGAACGGGTGGTTCGCGAAGATATTTTTACTTCCGTGCATGTGGATGAGTACTCCCTGGAAGTGCGCGATACCAAACGCGGAGTGGAGGAATTTACATCAGACATTCCCAATGTCAGTGAGGAAGCCACGCGTAATCTGGATGAAAACGGACTGATTCGTATCGGGGCTGTGGTGAAACCAGGAGACATCCTGATCGGAAAGATCACTCCCAAGGGCGAGTCCGATCCTTCCCCGGAAGAAAAGCTTCTGCGTGCGATTTTCGGAGATAAGGCCGGAGATGTTAAAGACGCTTCGTTGAAGGCTTCTCCCTCTCTTAACGGAGTGGTGATTGACAAAAAACTGTTTTCCCGCGTGCTGAAAGATAAAAAGGGGAAAATGGCCACCAAACCCTTGCTTGACCAGATCGATGAAGAATTTGACAGGCAGTCAGGTGCCTTACGCGCGAGGCTGGAGGAAAAACTCTTTGCCCTCGTTAACGGGAAGACCAGTCAGGGAGTGAAAGATTACTACGGCGGGGATGTAATTCCCAAGGGTGTGAAGTTTACGCTGAAACAGCTGCAGGAAATCGATTTCATGGTGGTTAACCCGTCTAAATGGACCACGGACAGCGACAAAAACAGCCTGATTTATCAGCTGGTTCTGAATTACATGGAGAAATTCAAGGAAGTGGAAGCAGCGGCCCGCCGCAAAAGGTATAATGTTACCATTGGCGATGAACTGCCTGCCGGTATTATTCAGCTGGCCAAAGTATACGTAGCCAAGAAACGTAAATTGCAGATCGGTGATAAGATGGCCGGTCGTCACGGGAATAAGGGGATCGTTTCGCGTATTGTTCGCGATGAAGATATGCCTTTCCTGGCCGACGGAACTCCGGTGGATATTGTACTGAACCCCTTGGGGGTCCCCTCACGTATGAATCTGGGACAGATCTACGAAACAGTGCTGGGCTGGGCCGGAAAGGAACTCGGATTGAAATTTGCCACTCCGATCTTCGACGGCGCTTCCCTGGAACAGGTTACCGGCTATACGGACAAGGCCGGCGTTCCAGCCTTCGGTAGGGCCACGCTTTATGACGGGGAAACAGGAGAACCTTTTGATCAACCGGCTACCGTGGGCATTATTTATATGTTAAAACTGGGGCATATGGTTGAAGACAAAATGCATGCCCGTTCCATCGGTCCGTATTCCCTGATCACGCAGCAACCCCTTGGCGGTAAGGCTCAGTTCGGGGGCCAGCGTTTCGGGGAAATGGAAGTCTGGGCCCTTGAGGCCTTCGGTGCTTCCCATATCCTGCAGGAGATCCTGACGGTGAAGTCTGACGATGTCCTTGGCCGTGCCAAGGCTTATGAAGCCATCGTAAAGGGTGAGCCTATGCCTCAGCCAGGAATCCCGGAATCACTGAACGTTCTGCTCCATGAACTGCGCGGACTGGGACTGAGCGTGAACATGGATTGAAGATGACGGAATCCTTTTAATTAATTTGCTTAAACAGACATCAGAATATGGCTTTCAGAAAAGACAATAAAGTTAAGAGCAATTTTTCCAAAATAGCAATCAGTCTGGCTTCTCCTGAGGAAATACTCGAACGTTCACACGGGGAAGTGTTAAAGCCGGAAACGATCAATTACCGTACCTATAAACCGGAACGCGACGGCTTGTTCTGTGAACGGATTTTCGGTCCGGTCAAAGATTATGAATGCCATTGCGGAAAATACAAGCGGATTCGTTACAAAGGCATTGTATGTGACCGCTGCGGGGTTGAAGTAACCGAAAAAAAGGTGCGGCGGGAACGGATGGGACATATCTCCCTGGTGGTGCCTGTAGCACATATCTGGTACTTTAAATCTCTCCCCAATAAGATTGGTTATCTGCTTGGTTTGCCCACCAAAAAACTGGACAGCATAATATACTATGAACGTTATGTGGTGGTACAGGCAGGAATTAAAGCTCAGGACGGGGTAAAGAACCTGGACTTTTTGACGGAGGAGGAATACCTGGACATTCTGGATACGCTGCCCAAGGAAAATCAGTACCTGGAAGATGAGGATCCGAATAAGTTTATCGCAAAAATGGGGGCTGAAGCTCTTTATATGCTTTTGGAACGCATAGACCTGGACGAACTTTCCTATAATTTGCGTCACAAGGCCAATACAGAATCCTCCCAGCAAAGAAAGAGCGAGGCCCTGAAAAGGCTTCAGGTTGTGGAGGCTTTCCGGGGAAGCAAGAACATCAATCACCCCGAATGGATGATCGTTAAAGTTGTGCCGGTCATCCCCCCCGATCTTCGCCCGCTTGTTCCGCTGGATGGCGGACGGTTTGCCACCTCCGATCTGAACGACCTGTACCGCCGGGTCATAATACGGAACAACCGGTTGAAACGGCTTATCGAGATTAAGGCTCCGGAAGTGATCCTGCGAAATGAAAAGCGTATGCTGCAGGAAGCGGTAGATTCGCTTTTCGACAATTCGAGAAAGTCGAACGCCGTGAAGACGGAAAACAACCGGGCCCTGAAATCTCTTTCCGACAGTCTGAAAGGAAAACAGGGACGTTTCCGGCAAAACCTGTTAGGAAAACGGGTAGACTATTCGGCCCGTTCGGTGATTGTGGTCGGTCCGACTCTGAAACTGCATGAATGCGGTCTGCCTAAAGGCATGGCAGCCGAATTATATAAACCATTTATTATTCGTAAGCTGATTGAAAGGGGCATTGTGAAAACCGTTAAATCGGCAAAAAAGATTGTTGACCGCAAGGATCCGGTGGTCTGGGATATTCTGGAAAATGTGTTGAAAGGACATCCGGTGCTTCTGAACCGGGCCCCGACCTTGCACAGGTTGTCCATTCAGGCTTTTCAGCCGGTCCTGATCGAAGGAAAGGCTATTCAGCTGCATCCGTTGGTATGTACCGGTTTTAACGCCGACTTTGACGGAGACCAGATGGCTGTTCACCTGCCTTTGGGCAATGCGGCCATCCTGGAAGCCCAGTTGCTGATGCTTTCTTCCCAGAACCTGCTCAATCCGGCCAACGGGGCTCCGATTACTGTTCCTTCGCAGGATATGGTCTTGGGGCTCTATTACATGACCAAACATCGTCCGGGAGCCCGCGGAGAAGGAATGACCTTCTATTCTCCCGATGAGGTGATCATTGCTTACAATGAAGGACAGCTCGAACTGCACAGCATTGTCAAGGTTAAGGTGCAGGATGTGGACGACAAGGGGGAGTTTTTCAGACACATTATAGAAACGACTGTCGGACGGGTGCTTTTCAATCAGGTGGTGCCGCATAAAGCCGGTTATATAAACGAACTGCTAACGAAAAAGTCGTTGCGGAACATTATCTCTGATATTTTTAAAAAGACGGGGAACGCCATTACTGTTCAGTTCCTGGATGACATCAAGAATATGGGGTATAAGATGGCTTACCGCGGCGGGCTGTCGTTTAACCTGAGTGATGTGATCATTCCCGAAGACAAAAAAGAGATTGTAGATTCCGGTTACGGTGAAGTGGAGGAAGTAATTTCCAATTATAATATGGGTTTCATCACCAACAACGAACGCTACAATCAGGTGATTGATATTTGGACTCATGCGAATGCCAAACTGACCAATTCGGTGATGAAAACACTGAGTGCCGATAAGCAGGGCTTTAACTCGGTTTATATGATGCTTGATTCGGGCGCCCGGGGTTCCAAGGAACAGATTCGTCAGCTTTGCGGCATGCGTGGTCTGATGGCCAAGCCCCAGAAATCGGGGTCGACCGGTGCCCAGATTATTGAAAATCCGATTCTGGCCAATTTTAAGGAAGGTTTGTCGGTTCTGGAATACTTTATTTCCACGCACGGAGCCCGGAAGGGGTTGGCCGATACTGCACTGAAAACAGCCGATGCCGGGTATCTGACCCGACGGCTTGTGGATGTGGCCCAGGATGTGATTATTTCCGATGACGATTGCGGAACGCTGCGCGGACTGGTGGCGACGGCCATCAAGAACAACGAAGAAGTGGTCTCTTCCCTGGCTGAACGGATTCAGGGGAGGACAACCGTTCACGATGTGTATCACCCGCTGACCGGAGAACTGATTATCCGTGCGGGCGAACTAATTGATGAGGAAATTGCGGCGAAGATTGAAGATTCTCCCATTGAGAGCGTGGAAATTCGTTCCGTGCTTACCTGTGAAGCCAAGGTTGGGGTCTGTGCCAAATGTTACGGCCGGAACATTTCCACGGCCAATCTGGCCCGGCGGGGAGAAGCCGTGGGGGTGATTGCAGCCCAGTCTATCGGAGAGCCCGGAACCCAGCTTACACTGCGTACCTTTCATGTGGGAGGGATCGCCGGTAACATTTCCTCGCAGTCTATGGTTGAGTCGAGATACGATGGCATTGCCGAGATTGAGGAACTGCGTACGGTCGATTCCACCGATGAAACGGGGGCCAGGATCTCCGTTGTCGTGGGCCGGTTGGCCGAACTGCGCATTATTGACAAGAACACCCGGATTCCCCTGTCTACCCACAGCATTCCATACGGTTCAAAACTCTATGTTGAGAACGGACAGGAAGTCAGCAAGGGACAGAAAATCTGCGAATGGGATCCTTACAACGGGGTGATCATTACGGAATACAACGGTATGGCTTCATTCGAAAATCTGATTGACGGGATAACCTACCGGGAAGAATCCGACGAACAGACCGGCTTCAAAGAAAAGGTGATTATTGAAACCCGTGATAAGACAAAGAACCCATCGCTTCGGATACTTGACGAGTCGGGTATGGTGATCCGTTCTTACAACCTTCCGGTCGGCGGACACATATCCGTGGATGAGGGAGAGAAGGTAAGTGCCGGTCAGGTTATGGTTAAGATACCTCGGGCTTCCGGTAAGGCAGGAGATATTACCGGTGGGCTTCCCCGGGTTACCGAGCTGTTTGAGGCCCGGAACCCTTCGAATCCGGCCGTGGTTGCGGAAATTGACGGTGAAGTTTCTCTGGGTAAGATCAAGCGGGGCAACCGGGAAATCATTGTCACCTCAAGAAGCGGAGAAGTGAAGAAATACCTGGTTCCGCTGTCCAAGCAGATCCTGGTTCAGGAGAATGACTACATTAAGGCCGGGACTCCCTTGTCTGACGGAGCCACTACGCCTTCAGACATTCTGAGTATCAAGGGACCCACTGCTGTGCAGGAATATATCCTTAACGAAGTGCAGGATGTGTACCGTATGCAAGGGGTTAAGATCAACGACAAACATTTTGAGGTGATCATTCGTCAGATGATGCGCAAGGTGGAAATCGATGATCCGGGCGATACCCGTTTTCTTGAAAAACAGGTGGTCGACAAAAATGAATTCCTGCATGAAAACGACTGGATTTACAACAAGAAAGTGGTGGTTGAGCCGGGGAATTCTGAGCTTAAGGCGGGCATGATCATTACGTCCCGCAGACTGCGTGATGAAAATTCCACCCTTCGCCGGCGCGACAAACGCCTGGTAGAGGCAAGAGAAGCTATTCCGGCCACTTCGAGTCAGATCCTCCAGGGAATTACCAGGGCTGCCCTGCAGACCCGCAGCTGGCTTTCGGCCGCTTCCTTCCAGGAAACGACCAAGGTACTGAACGAAGCTGCCATCCAGGGTAAAGTGGATTACCTGGACGGACTGAAAGAGAATGTGATCTGCGGGCATCTGATTCCGGCAGGAACCGGATTGAAAGAGTACAAAAACCTGGTTGTCGGATCCCGGGAAGAATACGACCGTCTGGTTGACGTCCGGGAATCCCGGGAAGCAGATAACGACGATTAATCATGGAAGAGAACAAACCCAAGAATCAGCTCAATATTGAACTTGGCGAGGAGGTTGCCCAGGGAACCTATTCCAACCTGGCGGTCATTACGCATTCCTCTTCTGAGTTTGTTATTGATTTTGTTCGCATTATGCCGGGTATTCCCAAGGCCAAGGTCAAGTCTAGGATCATTTTGACTCCCGAGCATGCCAAGCGGCTTTTGCTGGCCCTGGAAGATAATGTGAAGAAGTTTGAGCAGGCTAACGGTCCCGTTCATCTGCATGGGGGAGGGCACGATCCGTTGCTTCCGCCTATGGGTTTTGGCGGTCCGGCAGCAGAAGCCTGATTTCCCTGATTCCGGAAGTTAAGAATTAGTTACAGCGGTTTCTCCCGCTGTAACTAATTCTTAAAACAAAGTCCAACCTTTGCGGTAAGGATAATGCAAATGGGCCGTGGCTGTCCCGGCGGTGTCGTTAAGGAATTTTTCAGCATTGGGATCCCACCTTACCGTTCGTCCCAGCTTTCCTTCCCGTACCATGCTTACGGCATGCTGAAAATTCGGATCGGAACGCTGCTGACAGCCTATGCCGGACAGTCCGGCTGCGGTTGTCCGAATAAAGTGTCTTCTGGAAAAAACTGTTTTTTTTTGCATGATGCTGTATTTTGTTTTGCTCAGAACCTTAACCGGTGGTGCCGGTTAGACCTTTCTGTTTGCAAAATATGCTGATTGCCTGTTATAACCGGATTTTCCTGTCATAGACCAGTAAATTTAAGTATTTTTCGGAGCAATTCCTGCTTCCCCGAATAGCTAAACGGTTTTTCCTTTACAGTGATTCTTGTGAAATAAAAGTAATGAATTTGCGGGATATACTGGATATCTGATCGCGTAATTGGAATTTTTCTGACAGAATCTATAAAAGAGTATAAGAAAAACATATCGATAAGTGTTGAAATGTAATTTGGAATCTTAATTTTTTGATAATTGTATTTCAAACAACCTCCCGTAAATTCGGCATTCTGTGGAAATTTCGTTATTATTGAAAAATTTTTATTAAAGTGGGAAGTCTTTTAAATTTGACAGGTCGGCTTGCCGGTATCCTGTAAGATTCCTTCCTTGAGCAAATACATTTTTAAAAACATAAACCTGAAATTATAATGGGAATAGCTTTGGAAATGCTGGGAGTTGGTATGATCACCGTATTTGTGATCTTGTCGCTGGTTGTTCTGATTGGGAATCTGATCATTCGCTTTGTCAATCAATATCTTCCGGAGGGACCCGGTAAGCCGGTTTCTTCAAAGGGGGGAAGCATAACCCAGGGAACCGGGAAAATTGCAGCCATCATCAGCGCAATAAGTCTGTTTACCGGAGGCAGAGGCAAGGTAAGCCGTATTGAAAAGCTCTGAATCGGGGAGACAAAGCACAAATAAAAAATCAATAATACATATTGTAACGAAATGGAAAAGAGGAAGATTAAATTTTCTTTGCTCTACCGGGATATGTGGCAGTCGTCAGGCAAGTACATGCCCCGCGTGGATCAATTGGTAAAAGTAGCTCCGCACATTGTAAAAATGGGATGTTTTGCCCGGGTGGAAACCAATGGCGGAGGTTTTGAACAGATCAACCTGTTGTTTGGTGAAAATCCCAATAATGCCGTTCGTCAGTGGACGAAACCTTTTCAGGAGGCAGGCATTCAGACCCATATGTTGGACCGTTCGCTGAACGGCCTGCGGATGAGTCCGGTTCCTGCAGATGTACGCAAATTGATGTACAAAGTAAAAAAGGCCCAGGGTACCGATATCACCCGTCCGTTTGACGGATTGAACGATGTGCGCAATGTGCTGGATTCTATAAAATATGCCAGGAAGGCGGGAATGATTGCCCAGGCTGCATTGAGTCTGACCTATTCGAAAATCCACACGGTAGATTATTATGTGAATATGGCTGACACGCTGATTAAAGGCGGCGCTGATGAAATCTGTCTGAAGGACATGGCGGGCATTGGCCGCCCTGCCTGGCTGGGAAAGATTACGAGCGGAATCAAGAAAAAACATCCGCAGATCCCGATTACCTATCATTCTCATTCCGGCCCCGGTTTTGCTATGGCCTCCATTCTGGAAGTCTGCCGTTCCGGGGTGGAATATGTGGATGTGGCCATGGAACCGCTGTCCTGGGGAACCGGTCATGTGGATGTGCTGGCCGTACAGGCCATGCTGAAGGATGCGGGTTTTGACGTGCCCGAAATCAACATGGAAGAATACATGAAGGTCCGCAGTCTTACACAGAGTTTTATTGATGATTTTCTGGGCTATTACATCAATCCAAAGAACCGTTACATGAATTCTCTGCTTATCGGTCCGGGATTGCCCGGCGGCATGATGGGATCGTTGATGGCTGATCTGGAGAACAATCTGGAAAGTCTGAACAGGTGGAAGGTGAAAAATGACCAGCCTACGCTAACACAAGATGAGTTGCTGGTCAAGCTGTTCAATGAAGTGGCATACATATGGCCGAAGGTAGGTTACCCGCCACTGGTAACGCCTTACAGTCAGTATGTGAAGAACCTTGCGCTGATGAATGTTCTCCAGCTTGAAAAAGGGAGAGCGCGCTGGACCATGATAGCTGATAACATTTGGGATATGCTGATGGGTAAAGGCGGCAAACTGCCCGGAGAGCTGGCTCCTGAGCTCAAGGCACTGGCCGGGAAACAGGGCCGGGAAGAATTTACGGCCCATCCGCAAAGTCTGTATCCGGATGCCTTGGATACCTTTCGTCAGGAAATGAAAGAGAAAGTTTGGGAAACCGGTCAGGACGAAGAAGAACTGTTTGAACTGGCCATGCATCCTGAGCAATATCGTCTGTATAAATCGGGTGAAGCGAAGAAAGCTTTTGAGGAAGACCTGGCCAGGCGGCGGGAAGAAGGAAGCGGATTACTGGAAGGAACGAAAAAGGCAGAGGAAGCAGCTTCTGCACCGGCCTCTCCCGGATTTGCGCCGACCAGCATGTTGGTTGATGTGAACGGGGAAAAATTTCGGGTGTCGGTATCCTACGGAGAAGAACAGACTGCTCCGCCGGTTCCTGACCTTGTTGCCAATGCTCCGGCGAACACGGCTGGCCGGGATGGAGGGAATCTGAAAGAAGTACTGGCTCCCCTGGAAGGAAAGTTTTACCTGACCAAGGATAGTTCCGAGACTCCGCTGAAGGTGGGTGACCAGGTCACCGAAGGTGATCTGATAGGGTATATTGAAGCCATGAAAACTTTTAATGCCATTAAATCAGATGTATCCGGACAGGTTGCCGAGATGTTGCTGTCTAGCGGCTCCGATGTGGAAGAAGATGATGTCCTGGTCAGGATCAGGTAATTAAACTGTTAATTTATGTCAATTTTTGAGACCTTATATCATATGACGGCCTTTCAGGCCATCTTTGACGATCCCGGTACACTGCTCATGCTGGTTATCGGAGCTGTGCTGCTGTACCTTGGCATACAGAAAAAATATGAGCCTCTGTTGCTGATCCCCATCGCTTTTGGATTGATTCTGGCCAATCTTCCCGGAGGTGGTATGGGTGTGGTTCCGGCAGATATGGTCCAGTCTGGCGAGCATTACATGAACCTGTTTGAGATTGCTCATGAGTACGGGATCATGAATTTTATATACTATTCATTGATTAAAACCGGTTTCCTGCCCCCCATTATCTTTATGGGCGTGGGGGCACTGACCGATTTCGGCCCCATGCTACGGAACCTGCGGCTGGCATTTTTCGGAGCTGCCGCGCAGGTCGGGATTTTCTCCGTGCTGATTGTTTCCGTCCTGATGGGGTTTACTCCGGGGGAGGCGGCATCCCTGGGAATTATCGGGGGGGCTGACGGTCCCACAGCCATTTATACCACGATCAAGCTGGCGCCACATTTGCTGGGGCCCATTGCCATTGCGGCCTATTCCTATATGGCGCTGGTGCCTGTTATCATTCCGCTGGTGGCCCGTTTGTTGTGTTCGGAGAAGGAACTGCGCATCAACATGAAGGAGATGGATAAACTGTATCCGCCCAAATATACCGTTAAGAATATGCGTGCCGTGAAGATTGCTTTCCCCATTGTGTTGGGGATAGTGATTGCCCTCTTTGTGCCTTCGTCTGTTCCCCTGCTGGGCATGCTGTTGTTTGGCAACCTGTTGAAGGAAGTGGGAGTGACGGTGGCCAGACTTTCTGATGCTGCCACCGGGTCCATCATGAATACGGCAACCATCTTCCTTGGGTTGGCCGTGGGGGCCACCATGACTTCAGAGGTATTCCTGAACTGGCAGACCATTCTTATCGTGGTGGGCGGTTTTCTGGCTTTTGCTATTTCCATTGCAGGAGGTATTTTTGCTGTAAAGGTGTATAATCTCATTGCCAAAAAGAAGATCAATCCGCTGATCGGGGCAACCGGACTGAGTGCCGTGCCCATGGCTTCGCGGGTGGCCAATGAGATTGCCATCAAATACGATGTGAAGAACCATGTGCTGCAATACTGCATGGCCAGCAATATTTCGGGGGTAATTGGTTCGGCTGTGGCTGCCGGCGTGCTGATTTCCTTTTTGAGTTAACGTTTTATTCAGGGAAGCGAAACAGCATGAGGGACTCCTCCCGGGGTCCCTCATGCTGTTTTAGCCGCATTTCCGTTTGCTTTTCCTGCATTGTCGTATATGTGATTTCATGGCTATGACGGTCAGCACAACGGACATGCCAGAATTTTGATCAGGGAGCCGTATTGGGGTGCAGAAGGCTGGCCGGAAGTTGATCCTTTCCGTGTCCACCCTTTTGA